>CAMAQU010000012.1 GCA_945860425.1 Sphingomonas paucimobilis | reverse complement strand
GGGAGGATTGGCGACGTCCAGGGCAGCATCCGCCCGATAAAGGGCAAGAGCCGCTTGTCGCTTGCGAATTCGATGCCCGCGATGAGCAAGCCCATTATCCCCCAAGCCGAAGTATGGCAGAGCCAAATCAGCAGTGCGGCGACAAAGACGAAAAGCGAGCGACCCCATATGGGCGCATCACGCAAGCGCACCCAGCTGGCCGCGATGTGAAGGGCAAGGCCGACCCCCAGCCAATAATTGACGAAGCCATGATGAAAGGTGAAGGACCAGATCAGCAAAATGGCGAAATAGGCGGGTGCTGGAACATGGCCGTGCACCGCGCGGGCCAGCCGATATATCCCCAAAACGACAATAGGTGGGATCAGAGCCGCGATCAGATAGGCAGCCTGTTCTGTGCCAAGGATCGGGCCGAGCCAGACCATCAAAAGATCAACACCCAGATTTCCGGTAATATGCCAATCAAAAGCATAATAACGCGACAGCCAAGCATCGCCCAAATTATTCATGACGTGATAGCGGCCAATATGCGTGAACAAATCAGGCAAAATCGGCAATGGCGCGACGATGAATGGCACGGCAGACGCGAGCGCGAGCAGCAGCCAAATGACCCGCTCTGTCGCAGGCTTGAGTTCAAAAGAGGGCATAAAGGCGCGCTAGCCCGTCACAGCCAGATAGGCCAGCCGCCGCATTTCACGTCGTCCCCGCACAACCGTATCGAGGATGAGGCCGCAAAAGCCATTGAGGAAAGCCAAAACCATCATGCCCGTTGCCAAAACTGCGGTCGGAAAGCGGGGGACAAGGCCCGTTTCAAAATAAGTGAGAAACAAGGGAATGCTGATGACGATTGCGGTGAGCGCGAAGAGCGCGCCAATCAGGCCAAAAAAGGCCAGCGGCTTTTCAATCCGGAATAGGGTCAGGATCATCCTGAGAATGCGCCAGCCATCGCGATAGGTGTTAAGTTTGGATTCCGACCCTTCCGGGCGCGCGGCATAAGCGGTCACGCACTCGGCCACGGGCATACGAAGCTCCAGCGCGTGGACACTGATTTCGGTTTCAATCTCAAAACCTTCGGACAAAACCGGAAAGCTTTTTACAAAGCGGCGAGAGAACACACGATAGCCCGACAAAATGTCGGTAAAGCTCCGGCCAAACAGCCAAGCGAGCATGCCGGTCAACAGGGCGTTGCCAAGGCGATGACCCCGCCGATAAGCGGCCTCCACCTCAGACTTGCGGGCGCCTACGACCATATCGAGCTGGTCATCTTGCAAAAGGGCAATCAGCTTTGCCGCAGCCGCCGCCTCATAGGTCGCATCTCCATCAGCCATTAAGTAAATATCGGCATCGACATCGGCGAACATCCGGCGCACGACATTGCCCTTGCCTTGCATCCGCTCTGTCCGGACGATGGCGCCTGCGGCCCGCGCGACCTCAGCCGTGTTATCGGTGCTGTTATTATCATAGACATAAATCGTCGCCTGCGGCAGCGCCGCGCGAAAATCGGCGATGGTCTGCCCAATGGCCGCCGCCTCGTTATAACAAGGCAACAGGATGGCGATCTGCGGCTGCTGAGTAGTGATCATCTCTGTGCCCCCGTGGCGAACCTCTCGACACGCCCGATTAATCACGCGCAAGCCGCGCTGCAATCCATGCCGATACCATCAATTGCAATTGATGGTAGAGCATGATCGGCAGGACGATCATGCCGGCTTGCGCTGCGGGAAACAAAATGCGCGCCATCGGGGCCCCTGTCGCAAGGGTTTTCTGCGCCCCGGAAAAGAGCAAAGTGATGCGATCTTCCCGATTGAGGCCGATCATCCCGCCCAAGGCCCAGCTGCCGCCGAGCGCCAGCGCGAGGAGCACCGAGACGACCAGCATCAGACGCACCAAGTCCATCCCATCCAACCGACCCCAAAGACCATCGATCACCGCCGCGCTGAACGCGACATAGACGGTCAGAATAATCGTCATTTTATCTAGCCGCCCGATCCAACCCCGGTTGCGCTCCGCCCAAGCCGCGAGTTTGACGCGGGCGATCTGCCCCAAAGCAAAGGGCAGCAGCAGGAGAGCCGCAATCCGGCCAATGGCGCTGAGATCAATCGCCACGCCCTGTGTGGTGGCCAAGGCGGTGAGGATCAGCGGGGTCAGAATGACGCCCGATAAATTGGTGACGGCTGCGGCAATGACAGAGGCCGCGACGTTGCCCCGCGCCATGGAGGCGCAGGCAATGGCCGACTGAACCGTGGAGGGCAGCGCGCATAAAAATAAGACGCCCAGCCAAAGCCCGTCAGGAAGCAGGCCCGGCGCAACGCGTGACGCGGCCAGTCCCAAAAGCGGCATCACCGCAAAAACAAAACCCAGCACCGCCAATTGCAAGCGCCAATGCCGCATGCCTGCCCAAACAGCCTCATGCGCGATGCGCAGCCCGTGAAAGAAAAACAGGCTGAAAATCGCCATATTTGAAATGGCAGAGACAATATCCATTCCCTGCCCATGCGCGGGCAAGAGCGTGGCAAGGCCAATTGTTGCCATCAGCAACAGCAAAAAACGGTCGGGAAAAAGGCGGCTCAACATGGCATTGCCCTAGCCGACCTTGTCGCATCGCACAAATTGGTCTAGGCACCCGCCCGAACCGCAACTTTCCTCCATTTTTCCGAGATCTACATGAGCCTCCGCAATGTGGCCATTATCGCACACGTCGATCATGGCAAAACCACCCTTGTTGACCAACTGTTCCGCCAGTCGGGCACCTTCCGTGACAATCAGCGCATTGAAGAGCGCGCGATGGATTCCAACGACCTCGAAAAGGAACGTGGGATCACCATTTTGGCCAAGTGCACCTCGGTCGATTGGGAAGGCACGCGCATCAATATTGTGGATACACCAGGCCACGCCGACTTTGGCGGTGAGGTGGAGCGCATCCTCTCGATGGTCGATGGCGTTATCCTGCTGGTCGATTCATCCGAAGGCGCCATGCCGCAAACCAAATTTGTGACGGGCAAGGCGCTCGCCCTTGGGCTGCGCCCGATTGTCGTCGTCAACAAAGTTGATCGCCCGGATGAGCGAATTCAAGAAGTGCTCGACGAAGTGTTCGACTTGTTTGTCTCGCTCGATGCGACCGATGAGCAGCTCGACTTTCCCGTGCTCTATGCCTCTGGCCGCAATGGCTATGCCAATACCGACCCAAGCCTGCGCGATGGCACGCTGACGCCGATGTTTGAAACCATTGTGCGCCATGTTCCAGAACCCAAGGCAGATGTGGGTGGGCCGTTCAAATTCCTCGTCACCCTGCTGGATCGCGACAATTTCCTTGGCCGCATCCTGACCGGTCGCATTGATAGCGGCACGTTGAAGGTCAATATGCCGATCCACGCGCTCGACCCCGATGGCAATGTGGTGGAACAAGGCCGCGCGTCCAAGATCCTCGCCTTTCGCGGGCTGGAACGTGTTCCAGTGGAAGAAGCCATGGCGGGTGACATTGTGTCCATCGCCGGGCTGACGGTTGCGACGGTTGCCAATACAATTGCCGACACCAGCGTGTCAGACCCCATTGCCGCCCAGCCAATTGATCCGCCGACGCTCTCTATGCGTTTTGCCGTGAATGACTCGCCGATGGCCGGCCGTGAAGGCACCAAGGTGACCAGCCGGATGATCCGCGATCGCCTGTTCCGTGAATCTGAATCCAATGTCGCCATTCGCGTCACCGAAAGCGCTGATAAGGACAGCTTTGAAGTGGCCGGACGTGGAGAGCTTCAGCTTGGCGTGTTGATTGAAACGATGCGTCGTGAAGGCTTTGAATTGGGCATTTCGCGTCCGCGCGTGCTGTTCCGCGAAGAAAATGGCCAGAAAACAGAACCTTATGAAACCGTCGTGATCGACGTGGATGAGGAATATTCGGGCAATGTCATCGACAAGATGAACCTGCGTAAGGCGGAAATGACGGATATGCGCCCCTCTGGCGGTGGCAAGACGCGCATCACCTTTTCCGCGCCCTCACGCGGCCTGATCGGCTATCACGGCGAATTCCTGTCCGACACGCGCGGCACGGGCATTATGAACCGCCTGTTCGAAAAATATGGGGCCCATAAGGGCGTGATTGAAGGCCGCAAAAACGGCGTTCTCATTTCCAACGGGTCTGGTGAGGCCAATGCCTATGCGCTTGGCCCGCTCGAAGATCGCGGAATCTTGTTCGTCGCCCCGGGTGAAGCCTTGTATGAAGGCATGATCGTGGGTGAAAATGCCAAGACGGATGACCTTGAAGTCAACCCGATGAAGTCCAAGCAGCTTACAAACTTCCGCGCGTCGGGCGGCAAGGATGATGCCATCCGCCTCACCCCGCCCAAGCGGATGACGCTGGAACAGGCGATTGCCTATATTGATGATGATGAACTGGTGGAGGTCACTCCCAAGAACATCCGCCTGCGCAAAACGCATCTCGACCCGCATGATCGCAAGCGGGCCAAGCGCTCCTCCAGCGGTGTCTAATTTGGGCGCCCCGCATGCCTCTATGGCGGCGGGGCTGCCCCGTTTGCATCTTCTAGCCGCTCTGCTTGTCATGGCGGTCTGGGGATCAAATTTCGTGATCATCCGCATCGCGCTGGATAGCTTCCCACCGCTCTTGCTGGCGGCGCTGCGCTACACCTTCGCCTTTTTCCCCGCCGTCCTGTTGCTCAAACGGCCCAACGTGCCTTGGCGCAATTTGGCCGCCTATGGCGTGCTGATCGGCGGCGGACAATTTGGCTTGCTCTTCATCGCGATGAAGGCGGATATTACACCCGGCCTCGCCTCGCTGGTCGTGCAGACACAGGTGATCTTCACGATTCTCTTCTCGCTGCTCTTACATAAAGAGCGGGTTCGCTTGTTTCAGATGGCTGCCCTCGCGCTGGCGCTCGCGGGGCTTGGCGTCATCCTGACGCATACAGACGGCCATACAACGCCGCTGGGCATTGCCCTTGTCATTGGGGCCGCGATCAGCTGGTCGAGCGGCAATATGGTCTCACGCGCGGCGGGCCAAGTGAACATGCTGGCCTATGTTGTCTGGGCCAGCCTCTTTGCGATCCCGCCCCTCTTCGCGCTCGCCTTCCTGATGGAAGGGTCTGATAAGATTTTCCAAAGCTTGGCACAGGCCGGCCCCGGCCCTTGGGCGGCGGTCGCTTGGCAAGCGGTGGGCAATACAATGTTCGGCTATGGCATTTGGGGCTGGCTGCTCTCCCGCCATCCGGCCGCCCAAGTCGCGCCACTCGCGATGCTCGTGCCCGTGTTCGGCATGATGTCCTCCACCCTGATCCTTGGGGAACCCTTACAGTGCTGGAAAATCTTGGCCGCGCTCTTGGTGATGGGCGGACTGATGATCAGCATCCTCTGGCCGACAATTTCTAAAAATCTCAACTGGAGATAAGGAGCGGCTAAACGGCACGGGCCCCGCAGTCCGAACCATATCCGCCCCATCTGAAACCATTACCGAGATATAAAATCGTTTCTTAATAGGAACAAATTTGGACCAGACCGCTGGCGCTTTTCATTTGCTCGTAAATGGAGATTCATTGGACTTAGTCAGCCTAGAAGTAACCCAGCTTAACTTCTCCTCTGGTTTTGACCGAACTGTTTCGGTCTTTTCAAAATGCAGGAGAAGTAAAATGGGTTGGGGCGATTGGATAAACGTGGGCGGGTCTGTTTTGGACGTTGCAAGCCAAATTTCAAACCTTCTCGGAGACAAAGACGACGCAGCTACTCCGGTGATGCAAGGTACAGTGCAATTCACGACTGACGACGCTGGAAACACATACGCCCAGAATATGGATCCCGATTATGGTGTGACGCTCACTTATTCGGCAACGCAGCAATCTGGCCAGCAGATTTCTACGGTGTCCCAGGTGCAGTGCCTAGCGCCGACGCAAAATCCGCCGCCAAACAGCGTCAACATATATAATTGCACGCAAGACCTGAGCAATTACGCGTCCGGTGGATTTCTCTCCATCTCTGGCGTTGCCAACGATGACGGTGGGGCTGTTACCAGCGCATTATCTTTTGCACTCCGATGTGTTGCGATAGGGGCTACAATTGCCATTATTGGAGGCATCACAGCGCAGTTCGGCATAGATCCTAATACGGGCTATTACCAGATAACGATTCAGTCCACTGGCCCAACGCTTCAGTCAGCGACAGTATCAGTCACAGGGCAAAATGGCGGGACCTTCTCTGGTAACATGACCTTCTCATCTCCAAGCGGGTCTGGCAGTGATCTTCGCGTCGCCGATGGCACGTTCGGCTCAATCGACTTGCCGCCGGGAATGAACATTGACCCGCTTATTGCCGAGTTGGACATCATCTTGGAAATCGACAGTGACTCGTTCCGGAAGCTGATTGGTATCTAAGCGAAACAGGCGCGGCGCGGGGGCGCAGGGCACCCCGCGCCGCAATAGGTTTACATCGCCGCTTCGAGTGGCTCCAGCGCTTCAGAGGCGGTCAGCCAAGCGGCTTCGGCTTGCTCAAGCGCGGCCGCGATTTCGGCGCTGCGCTTCATCAGTTCCGTCATCGTCATTTTCGCATAGCGCGGCTCGGCGGAACCGGGTTCCGCCATGGCGCGGTCAACAGCACTGCGCTCTGCGGTCAGCCGTTCCAGCTCTGCCTCTGCATCGCGGGCGCGTTTGCGCATCTCCTGCGCCTTTTCGCGCGCTTGGGCCGCGGCCTTGCGGTCACCCTTTTTGTTGAACTTGCCGCCTTCCGCCTTGGGCTGGTTTCGCCCAAGGATCAGGTCGGTATAGTCATCCATAGAGCCGCTAAATTCCGCGGCCGTGCCATGATCCACCAGCACCAGACGATCGGCGGTCAGCTCCAGCATATGTCGATCATGGCTGATGAGCACGACAGCACCTTCATAGGCATTAAGCGCCTGCACCAGCGCCTCACGGGCATCGACGTCCAAATGGTTGGTCGGCTCATCAAGGATGAGCATGTGCGGCGCTTCTCGCGTGATCAGCGCCAGCGCCAGCCGTGCGCGCTCCCCACCGGAGAGTTTCCCAACCTGCGTCGTCGCCTTAATGCCCGAAAAGCCGAAACGGCCAAGCTGGGCGCGCACAGCAGCGGGCGTTGCACCCTGCATCTGGCGGATCATATGCTCCAGCGCGGTATCACCGCCATCCAGTTCTTCCACCTGATATTGGGTGAAATAGCCAACCCGCATCTTGCCGGCTTTGGCGATCTCTCCCTCCATCGGGGCAAGCTGCGCCGCGAGCAGACGGGCAAGAGTGGTCTTGCCATTGCCGTTGCGCCCCAACAGCGCCAGCCGATCATCCGGGTCCAGCCGCAGGTTCAGCCTTTGCAAGATGGGCGTGCCTTCGGTGTAGCCAACGCTCGCCATATCCAGCGTCACCAAAGGTGGGCGAAGCGCATCTGGATTGGGAAAGTCAAAAGACAAAGTCGGGTCTTCAGCCATCGCCGCAATGGGCTGCATCTTAGCAAGCGCCTTGGCGCGGGACTGAGCCTGTTTCGCCGTGCTCGCCCGTGCGCTGTTGCGGGCAATATAATCCTGCAATTTCGCGCGCTGGGCATCTTGCGAGGCTTTGGCCGCCGCCAATTGCGCGGCGCGCTCGGCCCGTTGCCGTTCAAAGGCATCATAGCCGCCGGGATAGAGCGTCGTCTTCCCATTTTCGAGGTGGAGGATATGGTCCACCACATTGTTCAAAAGATCGCGCTCATGGCTGATCACCACCATCATGCCGGGATAGCTTTTCAAGAAGCTTTCCAGCCACAAGGTCGCTTCCAAATCCAAATGGTTTGACGGCTCATCTAGCAACAACAAATCCGGCTGGGAAAAGAGCAGGGCGGCAAGCGCGACGCGCATCTTCCACCCGCCCGAATAGCTGTCGAGCGGCAGATTCTGCATCGCATCATCAAAGCCAAGGCCAACCAAGATGCGTGCCGCCCGTGCGGGGGCCGCATAGGCATCAATGGCCAGCAACCGCTCATGCACTTCGCCCAAACGATTGGGGTCTTCGCAATTTTCCACCTCAATCATCAGGGCGGCCCGTTCCGTATCGGCGGCCAGAACCGTTTCAATCGGAGTCGATGTTCCGCTCGGCGCTTCCTGCGCGATATAGCCGATGCGTGTGCTGCGCGGCATATCCAACCGCCCCTCATCGGGATCAAAGCTGCCGATCAGCACCTTCATTAGCGTGGATTTGCCCGCGCCATTGCGCCCGATCAGCCCAATACGGCTGTTCGACGGCAAGGCAGCCGTGGCGCGATCTATAATTGTGCGCCCGCCAAGGCGCACGGTGATGCCGTCAAAGTTGAGCATGATGCGCGGCCCCTACATCATATTCCCCTGATGCGCGATGCGGTTTTCACATGGATTTGAAAAAGGGGGATGCGTGCCGATTTGGCCTTTAGGTGCGCTCGGATTGGCACGAGGCATAAAGCTCTGGCAGGAACGCGGCCAGATGCGGCATTTCTTGCGCACAATGGACCAGCAGAGCGCGGGCATCGCCCTCCGTCAGGCGGAGCACGCGTTTGGCAAGCCCGGCGGCCAAGCTGCCGATGAGGTTGCGTCCCCCCACATGCTTGCCGCCCATCCAAAAGCGGGATCGCATCTCGCTGCCGCCGGGAACCGCGCGGACATGATGGGCCAGATAGCCAACGTCAATCGGCGCATCACCAAGGCCTATGCGCGCGCAGACAATGGTCGCCTGGCGGTCATCGTCCAAGCGGGGATCGGTAAAGCCAAAGCTGGCGGGCGGGACAAAGCGAATAGAGCCGCGGATCAGATCGCTGGCGATAAACTCATCCACAAGCGAGGTTTGCCCGACATAGAGCGCCCGGCCGCTGGCGCCGCTGGGGGGCGGATCGCGCCACCCGACATGGACATGCGCCTGCGGATGCCAAAGTTTATATTTAGCAGGGGCATCGCCATGCCAGCCGAACCACCAATCAACCATCGCCGGAGTAACACCGGGCATGCTGGTGCGCACGCTCACCCGCATGCCGCCATCTTTGGTTAGGACAAAGCCATCTTCCAGAACAGGCGCATCCCCGAAGAGATTTTGGGCCGCCTGATCAAAATCCGGCAGCAACAGGTCTGGTACCCCACCTCGGTCGAGCGCGGCGCAGACATGCGGTGCCAAGGGGGCGAGATTGGGGTTGAAAAAACACGCATAGGGCAGTGCATGATCCGCCGCGCGATAGCCCAGATAGCGCCCAGATATTGGCTTGCTGCTTTTCATGATACGCGCCCCATATATGGATTGAACCGACCGTCTGGATCAAACTTTGCCCGCAGCGCGTCCAGCCGCGCCAAATTGGCCGGGGCCATAAAGGGCATGGGCCTGCGCCCCAGATTTTCATCGGCCAGCTGAATACCAAGGCTATGCGCCTCCAGCGCGCGCATATGGTATGTTGCCCAGCTTTCATCGGCAGGTGTCGCCGCCTTGCCCCGCAATCCGCCATACAGCGCGAGATAGGTGCGGGCCTCGAGAGAAAAGGCCATGTCCGGCCGCGATGCGGGCGGGTTCCAATTGAGCCAAAGGGCATGGCTTGGGGCGGCCGGCTGACTATCCGCAATCTGGCGCAGCGCGGGCAGCAAGGGGGCAATCGGGTCGTTCATCCACATGCTGTCCGCCGTCCAACGGGTGTTGGGCAGGAACAGCATCTTTTCCCCCGTCTGCATCATCATGTTGAGCGACATGGGCAAGAGCGGGAGGGTGAAGCTCGCCTTTTTGCGCAGCGGGCCTTTATCGATAAAGGCGACCGCATCGCGCGCTTCGCGCCAGCTTTCCGCCAGCACCGGGGCAATGACTTCAATCCCGTGGGAGAATATACCCGCCGCCCGCCTGTTGAAGACCAATTGAAACTCAACCGAGGGGGAGACTTGGGGCCCAACCTGATCCGCCCAGGCCATCACCTCTTCCAAATGGCGCATGCGGAAGACTTGCAACTTCATCCCAATGAATTTTGGCCGCCGATGCAGCTTCAGGTGAAACCGCACCACCACCCCGAAAAAGCCGGGGCCCGCACCGCGCGCAGCCCACAATAATTCCGGGTTCTGCGTTTCATTGGCATGAACCAAGCTGCCATCCGCCAGCACGACATCAATACCAACCACATTTTGGCACGCCATGCCATTGGCTCGGCTGTTCCAGCCAAACCCGCCTTGCAGCAGGAACCCGCCCATGCCGACGGTATAGGCATGCGCCACCGGGAAGAAGAGGCCCCGTTCGGCCAGCGCGGCATTCAGCTCCCCCGCAAGGCAGCCGGGGCCGATCAGGGCAAGGCCCGCCTCTTCATCAATGGCAATGGAGTTCAGCTGCGACAGATCGATCAGCATCCCGCCATCACGAATATGGTTCTGCGCCCAGCTGTGCCCACCCGAACACATGCCGATGGTTAGCCCCTCATCGCGCGCGCGGTGCACCGCCGCGATGACCTCCCTCACGCAAATGGGCTGCACGATCACATCGGGGCGACGGCCAGGGTCTTGCGCGTTAAAACTGGTGCTGAGCAATGCGGCGTCAAAGCCGGGCATATCCCTTTGGATTTCTCCACCAGCCAGGGGCTTTCGGTTCATAAGATATGCCTTGATGGGGGGAGCGTAACGGACGGCAGCGATAGCCAGCGCATAGGCAACTCCAGCGGCGGCAGAATATCCATTGGCGCATGGGCCAGCCGCTCTGCCTCGTCCGTCTCAACGCCCAAATGACGAAGAAGTGCGGCGGTCGCGGCATCAATTTTGGCGGAAGGCAGCCCGCCCCGGTGCAGATCCAGCGCAAGGCCCGTGATCGCCCCGGCAGCCATGCTGGCGGCCAGATCAACATCCGCCACCCGAAACCGGCCAGACGCCGCCCCCGCGCCAATATCGAGCGTCAAGCTGACTCGCAGTTCGGCAGACAGCCGATCCGTCGGCAAACCCACATCAAAAAGGAGCCGCCCAAAGCCGGGCTGCTGCACCATCATCCATAAGGTCTGCCGCGTGATCTGTGCAAAGCGGGCCGCCGGATCCTCAATTGAAACGCCCAAGGCCGTAATGGCCGCCGCATGCGTCGCCCCCAAAAGCTCCCCCAAATCGCTGATCAGGGCCGCAATATCGGGATAATGCGTGTAAAAACTGGCATGCACCAACCCCGCATGGCTGGTAATCTGCCGCAACCCAAGGGTCGCCGCCGTGTGATCCATCAACAACGCCTGCGCCGACGCCAACAACGCATCCCGCGTCCGCGCGCGCTTTGTGCTGGAGGGGGTCTGGAGGGGTGGTTTCATAGGTTATGACATAATGTTATTTATGACATTGTGTCAATATTTAACAGGCCGGGGGCCCGAACCCATGGGCATGACTCAAACCGAACGCGCTGGTTAAGCGCGCGCAGACACGCGCCACGCTTGGTTGAGCAAGAGCGCATGAAAGATCGACTTCAGGAAGCGTTGCTGCATTGCGTGTCAGATAGCTGTGGACGCCAATCCTAATGACATATGGTTACTGAACCTTGGCCATACCTAGGTGGTGCCGGACTATCGGGTATAGGTTATTTCCACGCGCGAGAGAGCGCGAAGCAATGAGCCACATTCGCACTGTGTGTCGTAACGAAAGGAGAACCCGCCCAAGGCGTCTGGCCTCTTGGTGCCATCTAGCGAAAAGTTGCGACAGATGATTGATGGCGCGGTCAAGCGCGCCTAGCAATAAAGCAGACAAGGCAAAGACCCTGAAGGGGAGCGGCATGAACAACAGCGATTTTGACAAGCACTTTGGCAAGATCCACGCTCGGCACTCAGGTGCGCTGAACCGCTACATGATCGAATGCCGCAAGGCTTGCGATGGAGACTTAGACCTATTCCTAATCATGGCGATCGTCGGCGAACGGACGTTCACCGCCACGCATGCGCCCGACATTATGAGTCACGAGGATTTTGTGAGTGGGACCGTGGGTAACATTGATCCATTGCCAATCAACCTCCAATCGATTGCTGATTTCAGCGGCATTCCCCGCGAAACCGTCAGGCGAAAACTTGAGCTGCTGATCGCCCGCGGTTGGATCACGCGCGGAGAAAATGGCTATGTGACGGCAACCGACATGGCCAACCACGCCCTTCAGGGCCTCACCCAAAGCACGTTGAGATACTTGGCCGATCTCAAAGCGGTGTTTGAACAAATGGCCTGAAGTCAGGGGCCAACTGTCACGGCTCAACAATGTTGAAATCGAGCTTCGGCATCTCGAGGAGCTTCGGCAACATTAGAATCGGCGCGGGATCACCAGCGACCTTTGCCTGACCGGCGGCAACCATGGCATCAAGCGGGACCTGACCAAAAAGGATGCCGAGCATAACCGGTTTGGGAGCCGACAGAGTTGGAGCGCCCTGAATTGCCTGACCCTTTTCGCTCACTAAAACGGCATTTTTCAATGTGACTGCAAAGCGGTCGCCGGATGACATATCGACAAGATTGAACGCCAGCTGGGTGTCGCTCGCTTTTTCCGGCACAATGGTGGTCTCGAGATATGAAAGAAAGTCAGCCAGCGGCGTGGCCGCCATCAGGTAGTTTGGTCCCGTTTGCGGGAAACCATCCGGCTTGCCTTGCCGCAGCTCGCGTGCTCCGGTTAGGTAGATGTTTCTCCAAATCGCGCTTTCTGACTGGTAACCAAGCTGCTCGTAGCTGTCTGCCAAGAGCCTCCTCGAGGCCGTGTCGGACGTATCGGCAAACACACCATTATGAGCGAGCTCGGCTGACCATCGATAGTCGCCGCGCTCAAACGCTATACGCGCCTCCCTGTGAAGCGCTTTGCTACCCCCCATCGCGGCGACCATCCGTTTGGCCCGCTCTACGGGGGGATGTCGGTTGAGGTTTGCCGGAACGCCATCGTACCACCCCATATAGCGATCATACACGGCTTTGGCGTTATGGCTGACTGTACCGTAATAGCCGCGCATCGCCCAGTCCGCACGCAAAGCTGAGGGCAATTGCAACCCTTCGGAAATCTCGTCCGGCGTCTGGCCGAGGTTCATCCGTCGCACTGTCTGGTCGTGAATGAACTTGTAGCCATCACGCTGGTGGCTCAGATGTGCACGGATCACGTCATTACCGAAACGCGGCCAATGGTGGGAAGTGAGCAGCACTTCGGCCTTATCTCCCCAAAGCCGCAAGGCTTGAGCGAGGTGCGAGGCCCAGGCTTTCGCATCACGCACCTTGGCACCACGCAACGTCTGCACATTATGCAGCGTGGAGGTTGCTGTCTCCGAATTGAGTAAGGCCTTCGCATGCGGGATCCAGATGTCGAACTCAGAAGGCGCTTCGGTATCGGGGGCCATATGAAAAACGAGTTCGACCCCGTCGATGGTTACGCTTTGGCCCGTCCGTTCAATCTCCAGCGTCGGCGTAATAAGCTCTTGCTTTCCGGCGGCGATGGAGGTGCCCATGCCCATGCCGACATGACCCTGCGGACCCCGCGGAAGGAAATACCCGAATTGATAGAATGCACGACGCCCCATCGCAGTGCCGGCAATCACCCACTCGCTGACGACTTCCTTCACGAAGCCGGCGGGCGCGATGACCTGAACCTTGCCATTTGCAACATCTTGCGCGCTCGTTACGCCCGGAGCTCCGGCGAAATGGTCGGTATGGGAGTGGGTATAGATTACTGCCAGCACCGGTTTACTGGCGACGTGTTGCTTTAAGAGCTTCAACGCTGCGGCGGAGACTTCGGCAAAGGTCAACGGATCGATCACGATCCAACCATTCGGGGTCTCGATAAATGTGACGTTGGAGTTGTCGAAATTTCGGACCTGATAAACGCCCGCAGCCAAACGAAAGAGACCTTCTGATCTAAGAACGCGGTTCTGGCGCCACAGGGAGGGATGGACAGTCTCGGGAGCTTTGCCTTCGATGAAGTCATTACCGGCCAGATCGAAGCTGGGGCGACCATTTTCCTGACGAATGACTGCCTCGGGCCAACTTGCAATAAAACCACGTTGCGCAAATTCGAAATCCCGGCCGTCTTCGACAGGCAAGTTTTGCGCAGCTTTCTCTAAAACTGTGCGGGTTGCGCTGGATGCTTCCTGGGGTGCAACCGACAATGGCGCCTGACCGCTTGCCAGTGCTGCGGATGCAATGCCCGCTGAAATGATTGCCGCGATCCCGCTCGCCTTGCTCAAAATGGGCACCGAAAACCTCCCCCTTTATTGTCAGGATATCTATAGCGTTTCGTGACCAAGGTCGGAATGACGACGGCGCTCATTTTGAGCAATGGCTTGGCATTGGAGATGAGAAGTCAGCATGGAAGCCGATTTTGTTATTGTCGGCGGTGGCTCCGCAGGTTGCGTTCTTGCCAACCGTCTTTCCGAAGACCCCAGAAATCACGTAGTTCTTATTGAAGCCGGCGGCGACGGCAAGGGCTTCATGCTGTCCATGCCCGTCGGGTACGGAGTGACGGCCAATACGCCAGGTCATTCATGGCACTATTATGGCGATGCGGAGCCAAGCATCGACGCGCGGCGGATGCTGCTTCCCCGCGGCAAGGGCTTGGGGGGCTCTTCCAACATAAACGGGTTGCTATATGTCCGAGGACAGCATCAGGACTATAACATGTGGAGTCAGCTTGGCGCGATTGGCTGGGGTTGGGCGGATGTCGCGCCCTATTTCAGCAAGAGCGAGACCTATGCCGGTGACAGGAGTGACCTGCGGGGTGCCGACGGACCGTTGCGTGTTGAGGAGGTCACTCACCGCAATCCCACTAACGACGCGGTTCTGGGCGCTTTTTCCGAAATCGGTGTTCCCTCAATCGCCGATTATAACGGAAATGACCAGCATGGCGCTTTCTATTATCAAACGACAATTGATGACGGGCGCCGTTGTTCGACAGCTGCAGCATTCCTTCATCCGGTGATGCAGCGCAAGAACCTGCAAGTGATAACGGGCGCGCATTGCCTGCGGCTGACAATCGAGAACGGTAGAGCCACAGGGGCAGAGATCGTCACAAAGGCCGGACAAGATCATATTGTCGCGAAAAGGGAGGTGATCCTCTCTGCAGGCGCCTATCACAGCCCTAAGATCCTGATGCTTTCCGGCATTGGTCCGGCAGATCACCTAAAAGCTATGGGGGTCGAGGTTCTATATGACTCCCCTGAAGTTGGAGCGAACTTACAAGACCATTACATCCTGACGATGAGCTGGCGCCTTAAGCAGGGCGCTTACAGCTATAACCAGCAACTTTCAGGTTGGCGACTTTTGGGCAACGTCCTACAGTATATGGCTCGCCGAGAAGGCGCTATGACCATCCCGGCTGCGCAAGTCGGTGCATTCGTTAAATCTGATCCCGCACTTGAGCGGCCTGATATCCAATTCCACTGCCTGCCCGTCACTGGCGATCTCGACGCCGCGATGTCAGGTCGCAAATCGCGGCTATCGCCCTGGCCGGGGCTGACGCTTGCTCCTTGCGTGCTGAGACCTGAATCTCGCGGTCGGATCCAACTCGCCGGACCCAATCCGACAGATATTCCATCTATCATTCACAACTGGCTCCATGCGCCTGCCGATCAGGCACTATCAGTTAAAGCCATGCGGATGACTCGAGCGCTTGTCGCAACCCGTTCTCTGGCAGGCATCGTGGAAAACGAAGCCTGGCCCGGAGATGCAAGTAAAAGCGACGAGGATCTGCTCGCTTACGCCCGGGCGTTCGGCAATACTGGTTATCATCCCGTCGGGACCTGCCGCATGGGCATCGATCCTAGCGCAGTCGTTGGCCCACAATTACGCGTCCGGGGTCTTGCGGGCCTGCGGGTTATCGACGCATCAGTCATGCCGCGTCTCGTCTCAGGTAATACGAACGCGGCGGCGATCATGATCGCGGAAAAAGGAGCCGACATGATACTGAGAGACCAATAATCTGCATGGCCTCGTTGACTGGTTCAGCGTAAAAAGAGTTTCTTCATCCCTCTGTCGGACCCATTTTGAGATCTGCCAGCTATGAGATTATTGAGAGTGAGAGGTGCTCAAACATCTTTCTGGTCCTGTAGGTCTTGATCCTGTTCCGCTGAGTTCGGGCATTGTCGGCAACCGCTGGAAAATCCAAACACGGCAAAATCGGCACATCCCGTTGGAAAGTGATTTTGTAAACCGTTGATTTTCCTAGGAAAACTGGAGCGGGCGAAGGGATTCGAACCCTCGACCCCAACCTTGGCAAGATTCGGCTCTATGAAATTTCCATTGTAAATCAGATTTTTAAAAGGACACTGAAAAATCCGAACACGATCCGAACATTCTCCAAGCAATTTGCGCAAAGAGCTTTGTGCGCAATGCTTTAGCGGAAGCCGCCGCATTGAACGATCCCACCACTGATGATTCCGGTGTTCGGGTTTCCAGACATGTGCGGAGGGCAGCTTTGCGCCCAGTTGCCGCCGTTGTAAGCGCTACCTGGCTGACCCAAAAACGGACATTACATCAGACACGCGGCGATGGCTGATTTGTTGGACATATTCCACCTTGATGACCCTGTAACCGTCG
>CAMAQU010000011.1 GCA_945860425.1 Sphingomonas paucimobilis | reverse complement strand
TGGGGGGTTGGGCAAGGGACATTTGATCCGTGAAGTCGATGCCTTTGACGGCATTTTGGCGCGCGCTGCAGATGCCGCAGCCATCCATTATCGCATGCTCAATGGATCCAAGGGTGCTGCAGTGCAGGGTCCGCGCATTCAGGCGGATCGTGCGTTGTTTAAGGCGGCCATCCACGATTTGTTGGCGGCGCAGGACGGATTGGAAATTATCGAGGGCGAAGCGCAACGTCTGCTGATTGCGGATGGCATTGTCACGGGTCTCGCTCTGGCGGATGGAACCGAGCTGTCGGCGCGCGCCGTGGTTTTGGCGACGGGTACGTTTCTCAACGGTAAGATGTTCTGTGGGGAGCAGCTCAATACGGGCGGCCGTGTCGGCGAAGCGGCAGCCATGTCCCTTGGGGCGCAATTGCGGGCGCTCGACTTACCCATTGGTCGATTGAAGACGGGAACGCCCCCGCGCCTTGATGGGCGCACGATTAACTGGGCTGTGCTGGATCGCCAGGAGTCGGATGGCGAAAGCTGGACCTTCTCCGATCTCACGCCGCAGCGCGCCGTGCCGCAGCTTTGGTGTGCCATCACCCGCACGAACCCCGAAACGCATGCCGTCATCCGCGCCGCGCTCGATCGGTCGCCGCTTTTCTCCGGCGCGATTGAGGGGCAGGGCCCGCGTTATTGCCCGTCGATTGAGGATAAGATCCACCGCTTTGGCGACCGTGATGGCCATCAGGTTTTTCTGGAGCCAGAAGGTCTGGATGACCCCTTGGTTTACCCCAATGGCATTTCCACCTCCTTGCCTGCCGATATTCAGCTGGCCTTTTTGCGCACGATGAAGGGGCTGGAGCAGGTTGAGATTGCGCAACCCGGCTATGCCGTGGAATATGATCATATTGACCCGCGCGCCTTGGCGCAGTCGCTGGAGATACGGACGTTGCCGGGGGTGTTCTGCGCCGGTCAGATTAATGGCACGACGGGCTATGAAGAAGCTTCCGCGCAGGGACTTGTCGCGGGGCTGAATGCGGCTGCCCGCGCCCTTGGCCACGCGCCGCTGCAGCTTGATCGGGCCAGCTCCTATATTGGTGTGATGATTGATGATCTGGTGTTGCAGGGGATTACCGAGCCCTATCGAATGCTGACGGCCCGCGCCGAATATCGCCTGCGTCTGCGCGCGGATAATGCGGCAACGCGCTTGACGCCGCTTGCTCTGGAGATGGGCTGTCTCTCGCCCGTCCGCCGGGATTGGTTTGTTTCACGTGAAACACAACGGACGGCTCTGCGAGACGCGTTGGAGTGCAATGTTACGGGGTCAGCCCTTGCCGATCTGGGCCTCGACGTGCGGGAGCCGGGACAGAAGCAAAGCCTGTTCAGTTGGATGCGGTTCATAACCCTAAGCCAAGCTCAGCTCGCGGCACTCTGCCCAGAGGCGGCGCTCTGCTCCAAGGCCATCATCGATGAACTGGCCGAGGATGCGCGCTATGCGCCTTATATCGACCGGCAAGAGGCTGAAATACGGGAGATGCGCGCCAATGATAGCATCTCGCTCCAAGGCGTTGATTTCACGTCCGTTTCTGGACTGTCCAATGAGATGGTTGAGCGCTTGAATGCAGCCCGCCCGGCAACGCTTGGTGCGGCGGAGCGGGTGCGGGGGATTACACCAGCAGCACTTGCGGCAATTCTTGTTCAGGCCAAAAGGCGCGCCGCATGACGGAAGAAGAGGCCCAGCGCTGGCTCGTCGAGACACTGGGTGTTTCACGTGAAACATTAGATCAGCTCGAAGCGTATCGGCGGTTGGTGCTTGAAGAATCCGAGAATCAGAATCTCATCGCAAAATCCACAGCCGATGTTTTCTGGGCCCGCCACATTGTCGATTCGGCCCAATTGCTGCTCCATGCGGACGGTGCGCGCGCGGGGGATTGGCTCGATCTTGGCGCTGGCGCGGGCATGCCGGGGATCGTCATCGCCGCCCTTGATGGACGGCCCGTCCATATGGTGGAGGAGCGCAGGGGCCGCACCGCCTTTCTCAACCGCTGCGTGGATGAGCTTGGTCTCAGCACTGCGCGCGTTCACGGATGCAAGGTTGAGGCCCTGCGGCTCGCACCCGCTGCAATCATCAGCGCGCGGGCTTTTGCGCCGTTGCCAAAGCTTCTCAAACTGGCGCATCCATTCTCCACCCCCAAAACGATTTGGATCCTCCCAAAAGGCCGAAAGGCGCGGGAAGAGGTGGAAAATGTCAAACAAGCATGGCAAGGTGTGTTTCACGTGAAACAGAGCATCACCGACGCCGAAGCCGCAATTGTTGTGGCCAAAGGCGTCAGGAAGGGCGCAAGACCATGATCCGGGTGGCTATCGCAAATCAAAAGGGCGGCGTCGGGAAAACCACGACAGCCATTAATCTTGCGACGGCGCTGGCCGCCATTGGATGGCGCGTGCTCCTCATCGACTTTGATCCGCAGGGAAACGCGTCGACGGGCTTGGGCATCACGCATGGGGATCGCGCGCAATCCAGCTATGATGTGCTTCTGGGAGAGGTAACGCCGCTGGAGGCCGCCACAGCGTCGCGCATTCCCGGGCTGGATGTCATTCCAGCCACGGTTGATCTCTCCAGTGCCGAAATTGATCTGATCGCAATGGACCAACGCACCCATCGGCTGAAACATGCGCTGGATGCTGTGCCGGACGGTCATTGGGACATTGCCATTATTGATTGCCCGCCTTCATTGGGGCTGTTGACGGTCAATGCATTGGTTGCCGCCCAATCCTTGCTCGTGCCGTTGCAATGTGAATTTTTCGCGCTCGAAGGGTTGAGCCAGCTTCTGCAAACCTTTGAGCGGGTGCGCGCCAGCCTCAATCCCAATTTGTCCATCCTGGGCGTTGTGTTGACCATGTATGATCGCCGCAATCGCCTGACGGAACAGGTGGCGGATGATGTGCGGGCCTGTTTGGGGGATTCGGTGTTCACCACGGTGATCCCGCGCAATGTTCGCCTGTCCGAAGCGCCGAGCCATGGCCTGCCTGCCCTGATTTATGATCATCGTTGTTCCGGCTCTGAAGCCTATATGGCCTTGGCTAAAGAAGTGATGAGCCGTCTTCCCAAACAGAAAGTTGCCGCATGAGCGAAGATCAAGCTCTTCCCAAAAAACGTACGGGTCTTGGCCGGGGATTATCCTCTCTTTTGGGAGAGATTCAGGCTGATACGGCCGCTGCTGTGTCGGGCCGGGCGGATGCGGGCGTGCCCTTGCCCGATGGCGTGCGCCTTGTGCCTGTCGCCAGCCTCCAGCCGCTGCCCAATCAGCCGCGCCGCAATTTTGATGAGGATGCGCTGGATGAACTGGCGCGCTCCATAACCGCGTTGGGCGTCCTTCAACCGATCGTCGTGCGGGATCTGGGCGGGCAGTATCAGATTGTTGCTGGTGAACGTCGTTGGCGGGCCGCGCAGCGCGCAAAACTCCACCAAGTCCCTGTAATTGTTAAACAATTTGATGATCGCACGGCGCTTGAAATTGCTTTGGTTGAAAATATTCAGCGCGAACAGCTGAGTGCCTGGGAAGAGGGCGAAACCTATCGCCGGTTGATTGATGATTACGGCCATAGCCAAGAGGAGCTGGGTCGGGTCGTCGGAAAATCGCGCAGCCATATCGCCAATCTCATGCGCTTGCGGAACCTTCCGGTGCGGGTGCATGGCTGGCTTGTCTCAGGTGAATTGACGATGGGCCATGCCCGCGCGCTCTTGCAATGCGAAGACCCTGAAGGGGTGGGGCGCGAGGTGATTGCGCGCGGCCTTTCGGTTCGGGAAACAGAGGCGCTGGCGAAGAAGAAAAAGCCGGGTGCGCGCAAAGCGCCGACCTCTGGCTCTGGCCGCGACGCGGATGTGGAGGCGCTGGAGCGTCAGTTGAGCGATCAGATCGGCCTCAAGGTTCGCATTGCGCACGGCGCGCGCGGCGGGGCTGTGACGCTGGCTTATTCTTCGCTGGATCAGCTGGATTTGATCTGCCAGCGTTTGTCGGGGGAACGGATTTAATCCGTCAACAGCCCGGCCCTTACATCGGGCCAGCGGCGGGCTTTGCGGGTTTTGTTTCTTCCAACAGCTTCAAAATGACCGCAGAGCGCGTATCCCGCCGGGCATAATCCAATGCGGACATGCCCGCTGCACGGTCCGTGCGGGCAGGATTGGCACCAGAGGCCAGCAACAGCCGCACCATCGCCAAATCCCGCTGCTGCACCGCCAGAATCAAGGCTGTTTCGCCTTGACCATTGGTTGCATCCACCTGCGCCCGGCGCTTCAGCAGCATGTCTGCCGCCTCAACAAAGCCAATCTGGGTCGCCGCGATCAAGGGCGTATTGCCATCCCGGTCGCGGATATCGGGCTTTGCCCCGCGCGCCAGAAGAAAGGCAAGCCAAGTGGCGTCGCGCCGCTTCACAACAATGTGAAGCGCGGTTTCGCCGGTTGAGACATCGCGGGTATCGACGATGACCGTCCCCGGCTTACTCAACAGGTCGGTCGCTTTGCTGCCATCACGATCGCGGACGGCCTTTAAGAAATTATAACTGTCTGAAAATTGGGCGCTGGCCATAGTTGGCCAGAGCAGAAAGAGCGCAAAAACTGTGGCGATAATTATCTTCATATTGATCGGCCCAAAGAAGCGGTTAATCCCTGCTTGCGTCCCTCGATCTAGCAGAGCAAAGCTGACCCTGCCATGACCAAATTCACACCTTTTGCCGCCGCCGCCCTGATCCTCTCGCTCGCTGCCTGTGACGGTTCCGCGCCGGATGCCGGTCCCCCGCCCTTGGAAGGGGCGCGCATGGGCGGTGCGTTCAGCCTGATCAATCAGGATGGGAAAACCACCACGGAGAAGGATTTTGCGGGCAAATATCGGCTGATCTATTTTGGCTATACATTTTGCCCGGATATCTGCCCGGTTGATGCGCAGCTGATGGGGCAGGCGATTAAGTTGTTTGAACAAGAGGATAGGGCGCGTGCGATGAAGGTCGTCCCGATCTTTATCTCCGTTGACCCGGTCCGCGATACGCCTGCTATTGTGAAGCAATTTGTCTCTAACTTTCACCCGCGCATGGTTGGCCTGACGGGGAGTGTCGCCCAAATTGATGAGATGGCGCAGCGTTATGGTGTTGCCTTCATGCGGGATAAGCCCAACGCGCAAGGCGCCTATCTGGTCAATCATGCCCGGATGATTGTGCTCTATGGCCCGCAAGGGGAGCCAATTGCGATTATGCCGCAGGGCAATGACCCTAAGGCTTTTGTCGCGGAACTCGCCCGCTGGGTGCGATAGGGGCGCTCGTGGCTGGCCGCTATTGGGAAGATAAGCCGCTAGAGGCGCTCGACCGGGCGCAATGGGAATCTTTGTGCGATGGCTGTGGTCGATGCTGCCTCCACAAGTTGGAAGATGAAGATACGGGCGATATTTACCCCACCAATGTTGCCTGTCGTTTGCTCGATCGGGGCGCGGGCCAATGTTCTGATTATCGCAACCGCTTTGCCCAAGTGCCCGATTGTATCCGCCTGACGCTCGCCAAATTGGATAATTTGGAATGGCTCCCGCCGACCTGCGCCTATGTCCGGCGCGCCAAGGGAGAGGCTTTGCCCGATTGGCATTATCTTGTTTGTGGCGACCGGGAAGAGATCCACCGGCGCGGTATGTCCACGCGCGGTTGGACTGTGTCTGAAATTGATGCAGGCGATCTGGAAAACCATATTGTTGAGCGTTGGCCGGGCGAGGACGCATGATCGACGGGCTGGAAATTGTCCGCAAGGCCAATGCCCGGCGCATGAAATTGTCGGTCGATCCGCGCACAGGCCAGGTTCGGCTGGTCTTGCCACACAAAGCTCCCCTTGCCGCCGCGCTGACCTGGGCAGAACAACATGAGGGCTGGATCGCGCGGCAAAAGGCCCGCATGCCCGATCCTTGGCCGATCCTGCCGGGCATGTCCGTGCCTATTGGGGACGCCACCTACACGCTAGATTGGGCGCAAAGCCATCCCCGTGCGCCGCGCATAGAGGGTGCGCAGATTCTGATTGGCGGGCCTGTTGATGTGATGCCCAATCGCTTGCTGCGCTGGCTGCGGGCAGAGGCGCGGACGCTGCTGGATCAGGAAACACGGGACATTGCGGCGCAGCGGGATATTTCCATCGCTTCCGTGTCGGTCGGCGATCCACGATCCCGCTGGGGAAGCTGTTCGGGCAGTGGTGATATCCGATATAGTTGGCGGCTCATTCTGGCGCCGGATTTTGTCCGCCGGGCAACCGTTGCGCATGAAGTGGCGCATCGCATCCACATGGATCACAGCCGCGACTTTCATCGGCTGGCAAAGGAGTTATTTGGCGCGGATCACGCGCCTGCTCGCGATTGGCTGCGGCATAATGGCGCGCGGCTTTACTGGTTCGGGCGGGACGGCTGAGGCGCCGCGCGCCGGATGGGTTGGGCATCCCGCCGGGTCGCCTCATCAATGACGCGCTGATATTCCGCTTCTTCATCGGCGACCGGCCCGACATCGCTTAGGCCATCCAGCGTTTCATCCACGCCATTGCCCAGCTCGCCCAAATAGGCTTCTTCGTCGGTTTCCAAAATCCATTCGGGCAGAGTGACTTCGGTTTCAAATTTTTCCACCGGACGATTGGCCGCCGCGCGCTGCATGAAGGCGGCAAAGACGGTTGCGGGCGCGCGTCCACCTTGAAGCCCGGGAACGGGCTTGGCATCATCGCGACCCATCCAGACGCCCGTTGTGATCCCGCTTGAAAAGCCAAGGAACCAGCCATCTTTGTTGGACGAAGTCGTCCCCGTCTTCCCCGCAACAGGCCGCCCGATTTGTGCGGCGCGCCCTGTCCCGGCGCTGACGGCGGTTTGCATCATATCGGTCATACCGGCGGCGACCCAAGGGTCAATGAGCTGTAAATCCTCTTGCGCTGGACGTTCATAGAGCAACTGGCCAGAGGATGTGGTCACCTTCACAATGCCATAGGGCGTCACCGACTTTCCTTTGGCCTGCACCGCGGCAAAGGCTTTTGCCATATCAATCAGACGCACGTCCGATGTGCCCAGCACCATAGAGGGCTGGGTGTTGATCGGCGTGGTTAGGCCAAGCCGCCGGGCAATAGCGGCTATCGCAGGCGTGCCGACTTGCTGGCCGATCTGGGCGGCAATGGTGTTGATCGAATTGGTAAAGGCCGTGCGCAGCGTCATTTCGCCGCGATAGTCCTTGGTGTTGTTACGTGGGCTCCAGCCGTCAATTTTGATGGGCTCATCCACCATTTTGCTGTCGGGCGTCATCCCAGCCTCAAGCGCGGCCAGATAGACGAACAGTTTAAAGGCAGAGCCGGGCTGACGCACCGCTTGCGTGCCGCGATTATAGATGGACGTTACATAATCCCGCCCGCCAACCATCGCGCGCACAGCGCCATCCCGGTCCAGCGCGACAAGGGCTGCTTGGGCGGCCGCTGGCGTGTATTTCAGGATGGCAGCATCGGCGGCGGCCTGCATATCCGGGTCAATGGTGGTCCAGACATCAATCGGCTCATCCGTCTCTTCAATCAGGCCATCCAGCTGGGGCAGCGCCCAATCGGTAAAATAGCGTAGGCTGTTTTGTTGCGGTCCGGAGGAGAGCTTCACCTGATCCGGGCGCGCGGCGGCCGCGACGCTGGGGCTGATCACGCCGGCATCCGCCATGACAGACAGGACAACGCGGGACCGGTCAACTGCGGCCTTGGCATCGGCGGTTGGGGAATAGTTAGAAGGCGCCTTTACCAAGCCCGCAATGATGGCGGATTCTTCGAGGCTGAGGATGTTGGCCGGATGATCGAAAAAGCGGCGCGACGCGGCATCAATGCCATAGGCCCCGCCGCCAAAATAGACGCGGTTGAGATACAGCTCTAAGATTTCATCTTTGGAATATTTGGCCTCCATCGCAAAGGCGAGGATCATTTCCCGCCCTTTGCGGCCAAAGGTGCGCGTGTTGGTGAGAAACAGGTTGCGCGCCAGCTGTTGGGTGATGGTGGAGCCACCCTGCGCCCAATGGCCACGTTGCAGCCGCACCTGAACCGCGCGAACAAGGCCAATGGGATCAACGCCGGGATGAAAGCGAAAACGGCGATCCTCCACCGCCACCATCGCATCGACCATGACGCCAGGGATATTCTGATAGTTAATCCACTCCCCATAAATCGGGCCGAGCGACAAGATAACGCGGCCGTCCTGGGCGCGGACGCGGACGACCTCTCCCAATGACTCGCGGGTGCGCAATTCTTTGAAATCGGGCAGCGAGGAAAAGGCAAAGCCAATAGCGCAGAGCAGGCCGAAGAAGATGATGCCGCCGCTGATCAGAGTCCAACGAAAGGCCCGCGCCAAAAAGCCGCGCTGCTGCGGCACTGGCGACGAAGGGGCAGGGGGGCGGGGACGCTTTGTAGCCATCGGGCTATTCTCTTAGGCGGTCCCGACTCGGCGGGCAAGGAGATGCGCCTAGTCCGGATCATTTCCTTCAAAATCGAGCGAGACACTGTTCATGCAGAATCGCAGGCCGGTCGGCTGCGGCCCATCGGGGAAGACATGGCCCAAATGCCCGTCACACCGGGCACAGCGCACTTCAACACGCGCCATGCCATGGGTTCTATCCTCCACCATGGTCAGGGCATCGGTGCTGACCGGCGCATAAAAGCTGGGCCAGCCAGAGCCGGACTCATATTTGGTGTCGGACACAAACAGATCCGCCCCACAGCCGGAACAGCGATAAACGCCCGCTTCTTTGACGTCATTGAGCGCGCCGGAAAAGGCCCGCTCCGTCCCGGCTTGACGCAGGACATGATATTGCTGGGGGGTCAGGCGCGCGCGCCATTCCTCATCGGTTAAAAGAAGCTTTTGCATAAGGGGCATCATGGCCGTGTCGGCGTCTGGCTTCAAGTCCGAACGCGCGTGGCGGCTGCCACCCAAGTCGCCATGGCCGGAAAGGCGCGCAAGACATGCGTGAGCATCGGGCCGCCCAGCCGACCTTCGCCCCTATGCCAGACCCATGTGGCCAGCCCAACCGGGCGCGCCGTGCGCTTGGCAAATCGGTGCTGCCAGTCTTTGGCGGCGACCCCGGCCAGCCAAGCTTGTGCTGCATCCTCTCCGCTTGCCAGCGCAATGCCATTACCCTCACCCGCCAGCGACGGGATGACCGCGCATTGGTCCCCCAGCCGATAGAGACCGTCTGGATCCTGTCTCTGCCGCCAGCCATAAGGCACATTGGCAACCGCATCGATGCGCGTGCGCGCGTCAAAGCCCGCCATCCTCTCGCCAAAATGGGGGTGGTCTGCCGCAAGTTGCCGCAGCAGCGCCGCTGGATCCCGCCCCGCCTCTGTCAGCAAGGATTTGCGCAGCGCAAGGCAGATATTGGCCGTCCCATCTTCTTGCAGTTCAACCCCGGCATAGCCTTTGCGAAAAACATGCAGTTCAATGGCATCGCCAATGAGGGCACGCGCAGCCGGACTGGTGGGGAGGCGCACCCGCAGGCCCAAGGCGGGGTCTACGTCTTCTCGGGGGCGTTCACACCCCTTCACATCCTGCTTGCCCGTGGCCAGAAACAGCTCTGACGATTGGGCGCGCACCGCATCCATATTTCGGATGGTCACACCGCGCTCTAGGCCCGCGCCACACGCGATGGCTCTGGCGATCAGGGCGCTGTCCATCGCATGGCGCGAGAGGCCATGGCCCGCTTGGGGCAGGGGCGCCTCGGCCAGACTTTGTCCGGAAAAGACGCGCAGCCGGGTGATGCGATGGCCCGAAATTTCAACGCCCAGCCGGGTGAGCGTTTCCATTGTCCGCCAGCTGACAAAGCCGCCGCACAGGGCATCGCCAACCTCTGTCTCGCGTTCCAGCAAAAGCGGACGCGCGCCGCCACTGGCCATCTTAATGGCGGCGGCACAGCCCGCAGGCCCCGCGCCTATGATGATCGGATCTGTTCGACGCATAACCGAAACGGAAAGGTGCGAAACACGCGCGCGCCGCGCACGCCTGCTTCGTTCAAGATCGGGGGCCATTCGGCGGGACGATAAGAGCGCGCGATCGAGAGCTGCCCATCTTCGAGCACAATGCGGTGCCAGCCCATGATCCGGGCGAGCAGGGGATAACCGAGATAGGCAAATATGTGGCGATGCAGATCATTGATGAACCAACCACATTTGGCCTCTGCGGACATGAAGCGCAAAAACGCTGCCAGCTGATCTTGGCCCATATGATGCGCAACCAGACTGGACAGGATCACATCCCAGCCATGCCCGGCCAGATCGGCATAGTCGCCCGTTCGATAGTCTATGCTCATCTCATCGGGGGTTTGGGCCGCGGCAATGGCGGCGCTGCGAGGGTTAAGATCAATCCCGGTGAGCGCGACGGGGATTTTATGCTGCACCGACCAGCGAAAAATGCTGCGCAACATATCGCCATCGCCAAAGCCCACATCTAAGATGCGCAGCGGTCTGGACTGGCGCGGCAGGCGGCGCAAAAAGTTTAATGTGGGTCGTCGAGCCAGCGTCACGCCGTTGACGCGGGCAAGATCATTCAGAACCTGCGCATAGGTGTCGGCCGGTAAGGCCGGATCATCCATTTGCTCTTCGGTGAGGGCGCGGGTGGCGAGCATTTAATCGACCGTCCGAAAGCGAAAACCTTCGGCCGCAACGCCCGGGCCAAAGGCAAGGGCAACACCGCGCGAAACCTTTTGCGCCATATGCCGGGCCAGAACGAACATGAGGGTGGAGGAGGACATATTGCCCCCTTCGCGCAAGACCGCGCGGGAGGCCGAGAGCGCCTCTGCATCCAGCTTCAGCCCATGTTCAACGGCATCCAATATGGATCGGCCCCCAGCATGCACCGCCCAAGCATCGACCGCCTGCGGATCGCCGCCTGCCAGTGTGTCGACAAAGGCCGCATCCTGCAAAGCGTCGGCAATGCGGGCGGGAACTTGCCCCGAGAGGTGCATGACGAACCCGGTATCGCCAATGTCCCAACGGATGAGATCGGCCGAGCCGGGCAGAGTGGTTGCAAAGGGATCAAACACCGCGAGGCCCGGCCCTTCCCCGGTCACGAGCGCTGCTGCTGCGCCATCGCCAAATTGCAGCATCGCCAAAAGGGGTTCAATCTCTTGCGTGTTATTGAGGTGCAGGCAGGACAGCTCAACCGTCACCACCAGCACCTTGGCCTGCGGCGTGGAACGGACAATGTGCATCGCACTGCGCAGCGCCGAGACAGCGGCGTAACAGCCCATAAAGCCGACCAAGAGCCGTTCCACCGATGGGTCCAGGTTGAGGGTGCGGGCTATAATCTGATCCACGCCGGGGGCGACAAATCCGGTGCAGCTGGCGACGACCAGATGTGTCACCTGCGTGAGATCGATATCCAGTCCGGCAATGGCTTTGAGCGCAAGCGCCGGGGCATGTTCGGCATAAAGCGCCATCCGCGCGGCGGTACCCGGGGCGGGTCCATCATAAAAGCCGCCGGGGGCAACAGGCGACCCCCCTTGGGCGGTTGGCGGCAGAACGGCAAAGCGATGGTCAATGCCCGACCGCCCGGCCATGCGCTGAAAAAGGGCGCGTGCGCGTCGATCGTCCATCTGCTCTTGCGCCCAAGCGATGAAAGCCGCGTGAATATCGTGATCCGGCCGCGCTGTGGATAGCGCCCGGATGCGGGGAAGGGCCGTGGTCACTTGCGCCTCTTTCAGGGCCGACTGCGTGATGCAGCAGACATGGCTACTCTAACAGGCTTGATGGAACGGGTCACGCCTTCATCCCCAGCACGTAGGTTTGAATTTGGTGCTGTGGGAAGGACTTGCGTCAGGCGGCGGGGGCCGGTTCGGCATCCGTGCTCACAGCGGGCGGCTCCGCCCCGCGCACGATCAGCAGATACATGACGGGGGTGACGATCCGGCTTAGGAAGGTGGAGGACACCAACCCGCCAATAATCACCCAGGCCAGCGGCGAATAAAGCTGGCTTCCCGAAAGCGCGAGCGGCAGCAAGCCGCCAATGGCTGTCACCGATGTCAGGAGGACCGGTAGAAACCGAATCTCCCCCGCTTGCTCAATCGCATCGCGCAATCCAAGACCACGCTGGCGCAATTGGGTGGTGAAATCGACCAATAGGATGGAGTTTTTAATCTCAATCCCAATCAGCGCGACAAAGCCGATAACCGCCAAGAAGGAGAGCGAATTTCCGGTGAGGAGCAACGCCACCAGCCCGCCAAATAATCCAAGCGGAATGACGCCGGCCACAACAGCCACTTCGCGAAAGCGACCAAATTCGGCGACCAGAACGGCCAAAATGCCAAATACGGCCAATAGGACTAACCCGCCCAGGCCAGAGTTGTTGCGTGCGGCCACTTCCGCTTCGCCGCCCACGATCGAGACATAGCCGGGGGGCAATTTGATCTCTGCGAGCCGTGCGACCACAACCTCATTCACCTTGGACGGAAGCGAACCATCGGTGACAAAGGAGGAGACGGTCACCGCGCGTTCCAGCTTATAGCGATTAATCTTGGAAGGGGCGGAGTCGAGTTCTGGCCGCGTGACTTGGGACAGGGGTACACTGCCCCCGCTTTGCGACGATACATAAATGCTATCGAGCGCAGAGATGGGCTGGCTCGTCGCGAGCGGCAGCCGCACCGTCACGGGATAACTATCCCCTTCCGCATCCCGAAAGGCGCTGGCCCGCTCGCCCGAAATTGCCAGCCGCATGGTGCGCTTCACGGCATCCGGAGCGACATTCAACAGTCCGGCTTTTTCCTGATCGACTTGCAGATTTAGGTCGATCCGGTCGACGGCCAACGGGTTTTTCACATCGCGTGTGCCAGGCGTTGTCCGCATGACATCGGCAATCTCGGCCGACAGTCTTTTCAGTACGGCGAGATCAGGGCCGCGCACGCGAATGGCGATGGGCGCTTCAATGGGAGGTCCTTGATCAAACTGCACCACGCTGACCTGCGCATCCGGCACGCGGGAGAGATCGTCGCGCAATTGCGCAATGAAGGCGGGGGACTCACGCGGCGACCATTTTTTGAGCGTGACGAAGAGTTCGCCATAGCTGGGGTCAAATTCTCGCGGGATGTTATTGTAATAAATTTGCGGATTGCCGCGCCCGCTATTTTCCATAACCGAATCAACTTCTGGCAAGGCCTGAACGCGCTGCGCCATGCGCCGCACAATCGCGTCTGTTTTGCCAATGCCGCTGCCTTCTGGCGCTTCGATGCGAACCACAAAATAGGGCGCATCGGCTTTGGGAAATAGGCTGAACCCCAAAATGGGAATGGCGGCAAAGGCGAGGAAGCAGGCCCCCATTGCCCCCCACAGGGACTTATGCGGATTTTCCAGCGCCCAATGCAGCAGCGGCTTGTAAAAACGCTCAATCTTCTCCTGCAACCATCGCAAAAATTGATTCCCCTCGCTCGTCTGGTGGGGTTCCAAAATACGGCTGGCGACAAAGGGGACGATGGTCAGCGAGACGATCAGCGATGCCGACACTGTCACCAGCACCGCCAAGGGCAAGCCGCGCACAAAATCACCAGAGGTTTCCGGCAGATTCGCAATAGGCAGGAAGGCAAAGAGCAGCACCCCAGTTGACCCCAATACGGCCATGGTAATTTCTTTTGTGCCGCGGATGGCGGCTTCCGCCCGCGCTGCCCCCATACGCAAATGCCGTTCAATATTTTCGGTCACAACAATCGAGTCATCGACCAAAAGCCCCAAGGCAACGATAAAGCCAGAAATGCTGATTTGATTGAGCGAATAGCCAAGCGCATTCATGGAAATAATGCCGATCGCCAGCGATGTGGGAATAGAGATCATCACCACCAAAGACGCGCGGAATCCAAGCGGCAGCAAGGTGATCAGAACCAGAGCGAGGGCGATGGCAAAATCAATACCCAATTGCCCCAGCTTGCGCTCAATATCACCGGATTGATCAAAGGCGATTTCCAGCTTCATATCGGGCGGCAAGGTGGCGCGCGCCGCCTCGACTGACTGGGCGAGCAAATCGCGTAAGCGGATCGTATCCGTCTTGTCCTTTTTGCGCACGGTGATGAAGACGGCGCGTTCCCCATTATAGCGTGTGATGTTGAGATGCTCGGCCTCTGCCCAGCGGACGTCGGCAACCTCCCCCACGGTCACAAGCTGGCCATTGCCGCCGCGCAAGGGAACGGCGCGGACATCATCCAGACTGCGAAACGCGCCGCCCGCCTTCACGTTAAAGCGCCGCCCGCCTGAATCGACCGCCCCTGCCGGAACATCGGCCCCGCCACCCGCCACCGCTGCGGCCACGGCCGCTGCTGGTATCCGGGCCTCCGCCAATTTGGCGGTGTTCAGCGCAACACGGACTTCGGGTGTGGCAAGGCCAAAGGTGGATACAGCGCGCACGCCCGGCACAACGGCCAGCCGATCATTGATATCCTGCGCATATTTTTCCATCCGACGCCACGACGCCCCTTTGCTGACCAAGGCCAGTTGGATGACGGCGGATTCGGTTGTGCGTGGCCGGCGCATTTCGAGCCTGGCAAGGCCCGCCGGCAATTGCGGCCGGATGCCGTTGACTTCACGAACCGTGCGATCCAGCGCTTGTTCGCTGTCGGTGCCATATTCAAATTCCACCGTAATCACGGCCAGACCGTCGCTGGTGGTCGACCGTATGTCGCGCACATTGTCGAGGCCCTGAAGCACGGTCTCAATCGGCTTGGCGACCGTTTCCTCCACATCGGCGGCGTCAGCACCCGGCAAGACGGCCGTTACGATGGTGAAGGGAATGGGAAAATAAGGGTCAACGGATCGCGGAATCGACAGCAGGGAGTTCACCCCCAACAGGCACACTAATATGAAGCCGACAAGTGTGAGCTGCCAGCGCCGAACCGCAAAGTCCGTAATGTTCACTGGGCCCCACCCACAGGACGCACGACCATGCCATCGCGCAAAAGATCAAGCCCGCTTGTCGCGACCCGATCCCCCCGCACAAGGCCGGAAAGAATGTAGATGCCGTCATCGCGCGTTTCAGAGAGCTGCACAGGCCGCAACCGGGCCCGGTTGCTTTTGTCGATCACAAAGACAAAGCCTTCGCCTGCCCGTGCCGAAAAAAGTGCGCCCGCGGGCAGAAGCAGCTGGGCGGCTTGTGATGCGGTGGTTGTGCCCTGTGTTTCAATGGTCACACGGCCCACCAAGCCAGATCGAAGGCCCGGCGCATTGGGCAGGCTGATTTCCACCTGAAACGCGCCGGTCGCGCGATCCGACTGCCCCCCAATTTCAATCACCTTGCCGGCAAGCGGCCGGTCGGGTGCTGCATCCAGCCGCACAAGGGCCGGCGCGCCAAGCGCAATGTCCACACTTTGCCGATCTGAAAGCGGTGCCCGCAGCACAAAGCCGCCCGATTGTTCGGCGAGAACGACCACGGGGCTGCCTGCGGCCACCACTTCGCGCGGCTCTGAAAGGCGCGCGAGAATAAGCCCATCACTGGGCGCATAAATCCGGGCCGTGTCCGCAGCAAAGCGACGGGCGCGGACATTGGCGCTGGCCGCGTCCAGCGCGGCGCGCGCATTGTCCAGCCGGGTTTGTGTGACCCAGCCTTTCTCCTTCAGCGTCGATGTTCTTTGGTAGTCGGCGCGCGCTCGGCGCTCTTCCGCAACGGCGGCATCCACCCCAGCGGCCACCTGATCCATATCGAGGGCGGCCAGCAGCTGTCCCTTGGTCACCCGGTCGCCTTCATTCACCGTGAGTGCGGCAATCTGACCCGCCGTTGTAAAGCCCAGCTGCAATTCCCGCCGGGCCGCAACACTGCCAACGGCGATGAGCTGATTGCCGCCTTGCGCCGCGCCAATCAGGGCTGTTTTAACAACGGGTGTTTTTTCCGGGACGGTGCTGGGCGCATCTGAACAGGCAGATGTGGCGGCAAGCACCAGAAGCAAAGAGAAGATGGCCCGCACGCAACAACTTTCTGCAAAAGAATATCACTAATCCGTATCCGTTTTAGTTTGCAACGTAAAGACCATGTCTTTTCGATTCTCATGCCCCCTATGCGGGGTGCTCGACAGATCTGCGCCCAGGGCTTAAGGGCCGCGCCATGATAGACGCCGATGCTGAAACCGGGGCGAAGCTTCCCCAAAATTGCGCCACCATGATCGATGTTCGCGCGGGCGTCGATGATGTGGACCGGAGGCTTGTTGATCTGCTTGCCCTGCGCTTTGGCTATATGGATGCCGCCGCCCGCATCAAGGACAGCAGAGCGGCCGTGCGGGACGAGGCGCGCAAGGCAGAAGTCATTGCCAATGTGCGCACAGCGGCCGCCGCAGCCGGCCTTCCCGAAGATGTTCTGGCGCAACTCTGGGATCAGCTGGTGGAAGCGTCCATTGCTTATGAATTCGATAAGTTTGACGGGCGGACAACCTCGCACACTTGATACTGCGCGCGACCTCGTGCGCACCTCATCCATGACCAAAATCAAAAAACCCGGCCTAAACTGGCTTTGAAAGCGCAGCCTAGGGCCGGGTTTTTGAATGTCTGGATGAGGAGTCCAGATTAAATGGTGCGCGACGCAGTCCTGAGCGAAGAAGTCTCTCCCAATCATTTCCCTGATAATCTAGAGAAAACAGGGAAATGCTGAAAAGTCCTTCCTCTGGCAGGTCAACTACTTGCCAGAAATCGAAGCTTACGAGCGGGCTGTCAAAAAATTTCCCTAAGCAAATAACAGGGAATTCAATCCTCAATATCAGGCAACCGAGAACCTCAGTTGGTGGGGATTTAATAACATCAACCCCATCGCTTGCCGGAACTAATCACGACACATTCCCAAAGTATTGATTTCACGCCAAAAAATGTCGCGATCAAATCGAAGCTGCCGACCAATCCGAATGACAGTCAGTTTGCCGGATTCAACCATG
>CAMAQU010000010.1 GCA_945860425.1 Sphingomonas paucimobilis | reverse complement strand
GGACGAGGATGTGGATCAGACGGCGCAGCAGTTGCAGGCGTTTCAGGCGCTTGCTGCCCGGCATCCGGGTGCGGCGCTGAGCCTTTCAAACTCTGCGGGTATCTGCCTTGGCCCCGATTATCATTTTGATCTGACACGGCCTGGCCTTGCCCTTTATGGCGGCGTGCCGCGCCGCGAAGCTGTGGGCCAGATCAAGCGCGTGGTGCGGATTGAGGCTCAGATCCTTCAGCGTCGGCGAATTCAGCCAGGCGACAGCGTTGGCTATAACGCCACGTTTCGGGCTTCCGAGCCAAGAGAGCTGGCGATCCTCAATCTGGGCTATGCCGACGGCTATGTGCGGGGCTTTTCAGGCAAGGGCAGTGCTGAAAATGGCCAGTTTCCTATATTGGGCCGTGTCTCGATGGATTTAACGGCAATTGATGTCACGGCGCAGCCAGATATTGCGGAAGGGGATTGGGTTCAGATGGACTTTGATCTTCCCGCTGCATCTGCGCAATCAGGCCTGTCTCAATATGAGTTGCTTACCCTGTTGGGGCAGCGATTTGAGCGGATATGGTCTTGAAAACTCGCAGCTGATGCTGCGCACAATGACGGATGTTGCAGTGCAATAGGTCGTAATGCTATGCAGCAATGAATTGGGAGAAATCCGCATGGCCAAAGCAAAATCGGGCGAAGGCCCCGTCACGATCAAGAAATACGCCAATCGTCGCCTCTACAATACAGAGACGTCGAGCTACATCACCCTCGACAATTTGTCGCAGATGGTTCGTGAAGGCCGGGATTTTCGCGTTGTTGATGCAAAGTCTAATGAGGACATCACCCACACCATCTTGACCCAGATCATCATGGAAGAAGAAGGACGCGGTAAGAACATGCTGCCGCCAGGCTTCTTGCGTCAGTTGATTTCCCTTTATGGCGACTCGATGCAGGCGATGGTTCCGCAATATCTGGAAGCGTCCATGGAGGCGTTTCGGCGCAACCAGACGCAGTTCCGCTCTATGTTGGAAGGCGCGTTGACAGCCGGCCCCTTTGGGGAATTGCACAAGCGGAATATGGCCATGTTCGATGCCGTTTCGGGCATGTTTTCTGCCGACAAGGCTGCGCCTTCGGAGCCAGCCGCCACCGAAACTGCGAAAGATGATGAAATTGCAACGCTGAAGGCGCAATTGGCGGCTTTGCAGGCAAAGGTAGACAAGCTCGGTTAGGGCATTAACACGTCAGTCATGAAGACTGTCTTTCTCACATCGCTTGCGCTGCTGGCTTCAGCCACGCCGCTTCCCGCCGCCGAAACATCGGCTCCCGTTACCCTTATTGCAACGCCCGTTCCCGTGACGGTGGTTCAGGCAGGGCAACTGCTAGACCGCCCGGGCCAGCCTGCGCGTGGCCCATCGACGATCATCATCCGAGGCGATCGGATTGAGAGCATCGTCGCAGGCATTGTGCCGGGACCCGCAGGGGCGCGGATCATCGATTTGTCGGACAGGTTTGTTCTGCCCGGCCTAATCGATAGCCATGTCCATCTTGACTCAGACGCAGGCGGTGATGCGTCGCTTGTGGAAGGGGTAACGAGCAGCGATGCGACCGCGGCCTATCGCACGCTCGGCAATGCGCAAAAGACGCTGCAAGCAGGCTTCACAACCGTCCGCAATTTGGGTGATGGAACCGGGGCGACCCTGGCCCTGCGAGATTTTGTAGCATCTGGCGCGATATTGGGGCCGCGCATTGTTGATGCGGGCCGCTCCCTGTCGACGACCAGTGGCCATATGGATGGCACGCTGAGTTTGGGGGAAGATTTGCACGCCGCCATTAATCAGGAAAATCTGTGCGATGGTGTTGAAAGCTGCCGCCACGCCATCCGCATGCAGATCCGCCGGGGCGTGGATGTTATCAAGATTGCAACCACCGGCGGCGTTAACAGTCGCATCGGTGCAGGCCTAGGCCGTCAGATTTTTGATGATGAGGTCAAGGCGCTGGTTGATACGGCGCATCTTTATAAGAAAAAGGTCGCCGTCCATGCACATGGCGAAGATGGCGTGAATGCCGCTCTTGCGGCCGGCGCTGATTCCATTGAGCATGGCACGATGATCAGCGATGAGACGATCCGCCTGTTCAAGAAAGCAGGGGCCTATTATGTCCCGACGCTATCGACTGTGAATGGCTATTTGGAACGGCTGAAGGCAAACCCCAACGCCTATCCACCCGATGTGCTGGCCAAAGTGAAGTGGCGGATCGGCGTAACCGGAAAGAGCCTTGAAAAGGCCTATCCCGCTGGCGTGAAGATCGCCTTTGGCACTGATGCAGGTGTGTCCAAGCATGGCCGCAATGCCGATGAGTTTGAGTTGATGGTGCAGCATGGCATGACGCCTGCGGCGGCCATTGTCGCGGCAACTGTCAATGCGGCAGACTTGCTTGGCGTGTCGCAAGAGGTTGGCACGCTGGAGCCGGGCAAGGCGGCGGACATTATCGCCGTGTCTGGCGATCCGTTGCGCGACGTCACGACACTTAAATCCGTTCGCTTCGTGATGAAGGGCGGCGTTGTCGCCAAAGACGCGCGTTAAGTGATTTGCAGATTAGGGCCGCTCAGCAAAGGCTGGCGGCCCCGATCGCAGTTGCTATTTTGCAGGTTTGATGAATTTCAGGGTCATCCGGTCGGATTCGCCAATGGCCAGATAGACGTCCCGGTCCTTATCGCCTTCGGCCAAACGGGGGGGCAGGGTCCAAACGCCCTTGGGATAATCTTTGCGGTCTTTGGGATTGGCGTTGATCTCGCTTGATCCGGCAAATTGGAAGCCCGCCTGTTCGGCCAAACGGCGGATCGTTGAGACCTTGATATAGCCGCTATTGCGTTCCCGTTCATCACTGGCGTCTTCGGGGAGGCGGTGATCCTCTATCCCCAGCACGCCGCCCGGCTTGAGCATGGCATAAAGCTCTTTAAAGGCGTCGGTGCTGTAGTCTGTGCCATCGGCCTTATAGCTTCCCATGCGCCAATTATGGACGTTGCGGAATGTGAGGACCATATCGGCGGCTCCCGCGGGAACGCCTGTGCCGCCCATGAGCGTTGGGAAGTTGGCGCGGCCAACCTTGCCATAAGTGCCGGGATCCGTGTCGAGGAATTTAGCGATCCCATCGGCTCCCCGGCCCATTGGTGCAGCCACAATAAGCTGGCCATGGTCCTTGAGATAGGGGGCCAGAATCTCAGTATACCAGCCACCGCCCGGCCAGATTTCCACAATCGTGTCGGTTGGCTTTGCGCCGAAAAAGGCCAGCGTTTCGGCCGGATGGCGATGCATGTCGCGGGCTTTATTGGCTGCACTGCGATTTGGCGCGGCAACTGCTGCCTCCAGAGACTTGGATGGCTTTGGCGATTCTGCAAATGCGGGAGCTGCAACGCAGCTTAAGGCCGCAGAAATAATGACAATATTTGAAAATAACGGACGCATGGCTGTTCCTCACCTGTGATGCTAAGGCATCAACATGGGCAAGGGAGGGGTGCTTTGCAAGTGACGCTTTGGACAGGGTGTGCCGCGACTTTTGGCCTGGCCGGATTATCTGCATGGGCCGAACGTCGGCGTGCGCGCAGGGCCAATCTGGATGCTGTGGGCTTCATGCCCTGGCCGTTGATCATGATTATGTCGATCCTTCTTGGGGCCGTGTGCGCCGCCATCGCGCTACACAGCCGATGAGCGCTGATCGGACTCATCCTGCCGTGTCGGTCGGGGCGCAGGGCCTTCTATTCGCGCTGGCCGGCTATGCCCTGCTTCCCTTTGGCGATGCGTTGGTCAAATCGGCCACCACGCTCTGGCCGGCGACAGCGATTGCGGCGCTGCGCTTCTTCTTTGGGGCTTTGGGGCTTGCTGTGATTCTGTTCATGCGGGAGGGGAGAGCTGGCTTTTCAATTCCCCATGCCAAGACGCACTGGATCAGGGCCTTCGCGCTGGCCTTTGGCTCCGTCTCCTTTTTTATCGGCGTCACGCAAATGCCGCTGGGCGATGCGACGGCAATTGGATTTGTTATGCCGATGATCACGGCCATCTTGTCCGCCGTTTTCTTGGGCGAAAAGGTCGGTCGGGCCATATGGCTTGCCTCTCTTCTTGCCTTTATTGGTGTACTCATCATCTTGCGGCCCAATGTCGCAGATGTCGGCCTTGCGGCGCTCTTCCCCTTGGGGGCCGCCCTTGGCATGGCCGTTCTCATCCTTCTCAACCGAAAGGTGGCGGGGAACGCATCTGTGCTGGCGATGCAGTTCATCACGGCCGCCTTTGCGACGCCCATTTTGATCGGCTTTGCCCTGATCGGCCATGCCTCTGGGCTACCCGCGTTCGTCATTGATTGGCCAGAGGCGAGCGTTGTCGTGCGCTGCGCGCTTGTCGCCATGTCCGCCTCTCTTGCCCATGCTCTGATCTTCATCGCGACCACACGCGCCTCTGCGGCGACTGTCGCGCCGATGACCTATGCGCAGCTTTTGGTGGCCTTGGTTTTGAGTGCTGTCTTCTTTGGCGATTGGCCTGATCTCACCTCGCTTGGTGGATCGGCGCTGATCATTATCGCGGGGCTGTATCTCTGGCGCAAAGCGCGTCCCAGTTTGTCCTGAGCTAAAGAAAAACGCCCCAGCCATCGGGCCAGGGCGTTCTTCAATTCCATGCGGAAAAGGGGGTTAGGCGGCGCTTTCCGCCAAGATCGTGAGCCCCTTGTCATTCACCTCGGCAAAGCCGCCGGTGATGGTGATTTTTTCCGGTGCCGCATTGGCCGATGCATAAATTTCAACAGTCGCATCGCTGCGGATCGTCGACATCATCGGGCTATGGCCCTCAAGCACACCGAAATCACCTTCCATGCCCGGCACAACGACCATGTGGACGTTTTCCGACCGGACAAGGCGCTCTGGCGTCACGAGTTCAAAATGCAGTGCCATGGCGTACTCCAAAGGCCCCTCCCCGAAGGGAGGGGGGACTAATTAGGCGGCGTCAGCTGCCAGCTTGGCGGCCTTGGCGATGACTTCTTCAATGCCACCAACCATGTAGAAGGCAGCTTCTGGAAGATGGTCATATTCGCCATCGACAACAGCCTTGAACGAGCGAACCGTATCTTCGATCTGCACAAACTTGCCCGAAATGCCGGTGAAGACTTCAGCGACGTGGAAAGGCTGTGACAGGAAGCGTTGGATCTTACGCGCGCGGCTCACGATCAGCTTATCGTCTTCCGAAAGCTCATCCATGCCGAGAATGGCGATGATGTCCTGAAGCGACTTATACTTCTGAAGCGTTTCCTGAACGCGGCGGGCCGTATCATAATGTTCCTGACCGACAACCGCCGCCGTCAGAACGCGCGACGTCGAGTCGAGCGGGTCAACGGCCGGGTAAATGCCGAGTTCGGAAATCGCACGGTTAAGAACCGTTGTCGCATCCAAGTGGGCAAAGGACGTGGCAGGGGCCGGATCGGTCAAATCGTCAGCCGGAACGTAAATGGCCTGCACCGAGGTGATCGACCCCTTATTGGTGGAGGTAATACGCTCTTGCAGCGCACCCATGTCCGTTGCGAGCGTCGGCTGATAGCCCACGGCCGAAGGAATACGGCCGAGAAGCGCCGACACTTCCGAACCCGCCTGCGTGAAGCGGAAGATGTTATCGACGAAGAACAAAACGTCCTGACCTTCTTGGTCACGGAAATATTCCGCGATGGCGAGGCCGGACAGAGCAACGCGGGCACGGGCTCCCGGCGGTTCGTTCATCTGACCAAAGACCAGCGCAACCTTAGAGCCTTCCGGCGTCGGGTTGCCGTCCTTGTCCTTGGCGATAACGCCTGCATCGAGGAATTCGTGGTAAAGATCATTGCCTTCACGCGTACGCTCACCGACACCGGCAAACACCGAGGTGCCGCCATGGCCCTTGGCGATGTTGTTGATCAGTTCCTGAATAAGAACGGTCTTGCCAACCCCAGCGCCGCCGAACAGGCCGATCTTACCACCCTTTGCGTAAGGCGCGAGAAGATCGATAACCTTAATGCCGGTGACGAGAATTTCGGTTTCCGTCGACTGATCGACGAACAGCGGGGCTTCGGCGTGGATTGGTGCGCGCAGATCGGTATCAACCGGGCCGCGGTCATCAATGGGTTCGCCGACAACGTTCAAAATACGACCCAGTGTGCGCGGGCCGACCGGAACGGAAATCTGGGCACCCGTATCACGCACGGGCTGACCACGGGTCAGGCCGTCGGTGGAGTCCATGGCGATTGTGCGCACGGTGTTCTCACCAAGATGCTGTGCAACCTCGAGGACAAGGCGGTTGCCATTATTGTCTGTTTCCAGAGCGGACAGAATATGGGGCAGATGGCCTTCAAAGCTGACGTCGACGACAGCGCCGATCACCTGGCTGATGCGGCCAGTGGCCTTGCTGAGTGCAGCCTTGGCGGGAGCCGCCTTCTTTGCCGGGGCAGCCTTTGCAGCAGCAGCCTTTGGTGCTGCAGCCTTCTTAGCGGGTGCCTTGGCAGCAGCGGGCTTCGCAGCAGCGGGCTTCGCAGCGGTCTTTTTCGGAGCGGTCGCCATGAGTGTCTTCCTTGCTTCGTGTCTGGTTTAGAGCGCTTCAGCGCCAGAGATGATTTCGACGAGTTCGGTGGTGATCGCAGCCTGACGGGTCCGGTTATACTGGATCGTCAATTTGTTGATCATGTCACCGGCATTACGGGTGGCATTGTCCATCGCGGTCATTTTTGACCCTTGTTCCGATGCTGCATTTTCACGCGTGGCGCGAAGCAGCTGAACCGAAACATTGCGCGGCAGCAAATCGGCGAGGATTTCTTCCTCATCTGGTTCATAATCAACCGATGCCCCGACGCTGGCTGTCGCGGCACTATCTGCAACGGCAACGGGCATCAGCTGAATATCGGTTGGTTCCTGTGCGAGCACGCTGACGAACTTCGAGAAGAAGAGATGGGCGACATCAAATTCGCCTGCTTCAAAACGATGGGTCAGATCGGACGCCCATTCTTGAACCTGTGCAAAGCCGAGCTTGCCTAGATCACCGGGTTCAACCGAATGAACAATATCGGTCTTGAACGTGCGGCCAAGCTGATCCCGACCCTTTTTGCCGATGGTGTAGAATTTGACGGTCTTTCCAGCCGCCCGCAATTCTTCGGCACGGCGGCGGGCAAGACGAACGATGTTCGTGTTGAACGCGCCGGCAAGGCCCTTGTCCGATGTGCAGACGACAAACAGGTGGACATCATCCTTGCCTGTTCCTGCCAGCAATTTCGGTGCCTGCGGCCCTTTTTCGACCTTGGATGCAATCGACGAGACGACGGCTTCCAAGCGTTCGGCATAGGGACGGGCAGCCTCCGCTGCTTCCTGCGCACGGCGCAGTTTCGCAGCGGCGACCATTTTCATCGCCTTGGTGATCTTCTGGGTCGATTTGACCGAGTTGATCCGGATTTTGAGCGCCTTAAGGCTGGCCATCTATCCATTCCTTCCCTCTCCCCGCGGGGAGAGGAGCAAAATTAGGCGAATGTCTTCGCAAATTTGTCGAGTGCAGCGCGCAGCTTATCACGTGTCGCATCGCTAAAGTCGCGGCTGTCGCGAATATCCTTGAGGATCGCTGCATGATTGGCCCGCAGGTCAATCAACATCGCTTCTTCAAAGCGCGTCACATCCGAAGCTGGAATGGCATCGAGATAGCCATTGGTGCCAGCCCAGATTGAGCAGGTCTGCTCTTCAAACGGCATTGGCGAGAATTGCTTCTGCTTCAGCAGTTCGGTGAGGCGTGCGCCGCGGTTAAGCAGCTTTTGTGTCGAAGCATCAAGATCGGAGCCGAACTGCGCAAAGGCGGCCATTTCGCGATACTGAGCGAGTTCCAGCTTAATCGAGCCCGACACCTTCTTCATGGCCTTGGTCTGCGCGGCAGAGCCGACGCGCGACACGGACAGACCAACGTTAATGGCCGGACGGATGCCCTGATAGAACAGGTCGGTTTCAAGGAAGATCTGGCCGTCGGTGATCGAAATCACGTTGGTCGGAATATAGGCCGAAACGTCGCCAGCCTGTGTTTCGATGATCGGCAGAGCGGTCAGCGAGCCGCCGCCATTGTCGCTGTTCATCTTTGCGGCACGCTCAAGCAGGCGGCTGTGGAGATAGAACACGTCGCCCGGATAGGCTTCACGGCCCGGCGGACGACGCAGCAGCAGCGACATCTGACGATAGGCAACAGCCTGCTTCGACAGATCGTCATAAACGATCACAGCGTGCATGCCGTTATCGCGGAAATACTCACCCATGGTCACACCCGTATAGGGAGCCAGATATTGAAGCGGAGCGGGTTCCGACGCGGTGGCGGCAACGACGATCGAATATTCCATCGCGCCATTTTCTTCGAGCGCGCGGACGATCTGCGCCACGGTCGAGCGCTTCTGGCCGATCGCGACGTAGATGCAATAGAGCTTCTTCGATTCGTCATCGCCCTGATTGACGCCCTTCTGGTTGATGAAGGTGTCGATGGCGACGGCGGTCTTACCCGTCTGACGGTCGCCAATGATCAATTCGCGCTGGCCACGACCAACGGGGACGAGCGCGTCGAGCGCCTTCAGGCCCGTCTGCACCGGCTCATTCACCGATTGGCGCGGGATAATGCCGGGGGCTTTGACTTCAACGCGGCTGCGCTTCTTGGTCTTGAGCGGGCCTTTGCCGTCAATCGGGTTGCCGAGGCCATCGACGACGCGACCGAGCAATTCCTTGCCGATGGGAACGTCCACAATGGTGCCGGTGCGCTTCACGGTATCGCCTTCGCGAATTTCGGCGTCCGAACCAAAGATCACCACGCCGACATTATCGGCTTCGAGGTTCAGGGCCATGCCCTTAACGCCGTTCGCGAACTCGACCATTTCGCCCGCTTGGACGTTGTCGAGGCCGTGGATGCGGGCGATACCATCGCCGACAGACAGCACCTGACCGACTTCCGAGACTTGCGCCTCGGTGCCGAAGTTGGCGATCTGGTCCTTAATGACCTTCGAAATTTCAGCGGCACGGATATCCATGTTCAGCCTTTCATCGCATTCGCGAGGGTATTGAGACGAGTACGGATCGACGAATCGATCATCTGGGAGCCGATCCGAACGACCAGCCCGCCGAGAATTGCGGGATCAACCTTCATGTCGACCGCGACATCGCGACCAACCTTGGTTTTCAATTGTGCCTTCAGGGCTGTCACCTGCGCCTTATCGAGCGGGTGGGCCGAGACAATCTCTGCCGTCACTTCACCGCGATGGGCGGATGCAAGTGCGCGGTAAGAGGCGATCATCGCGCCCAATTGTGCCAGGCGACGGTTGCGGGCGAGGACGCCCAGAAATTTTGTGGTCAGCGCATCCAGCTTGAGCGTGCGGGCGACCTTGGCCACCGTTGCCGCCGCTGCGTCACGCGACAGCAGGGGATTTGTCGTCAGCGCAACAAAGTCAGCCGACTGAGACAATGCAGCCTGAAGCGAGTCGAGGCTCTTGCCGACCGAATCGATGGCCTTCGCGTCCCGCGCGAGTTCGAACAAAGCGGTCGCGTAACGCCCGCTTAGACTAGCTTGAATGCCGCCGGAATTCTCCACGCGCGATGTTTCCCCAAAGTCAGGAATTGAGCCTGTCGATTTCAAAAGGAGAGATAAAATCCCTCTTCGAAGTCGCGGCGCGGCTAGCAATGATTGCGGTCGATTGCAAGCGATGACGGTTGGATTTGCTTCCTTTTCTCATCCTTGCGCCTGAAGCGTGCTCGGCGCATGAAGGATGTCACAGGCGGAACAGCCAAACTATGGGTTAATTTAGAGCGAAGAAGGACCGTGCGATGCAGGGCGAAATGATTCGGATGAAGATGTCAGATGGCGCTGATGTTGCCGTCTATCATGTTGCAGCAGACGGGCCGCGCCGGGGCGGGCTCGTTCTGGTTCAGGAAATTTTTGGCGTGACCGATCATATTCGCGATTTGTGCGATGAATATGCCGCCGATGGATATGAAGTTCTGTCCCCGGCTCTGTTCGATCGCGAGCATCCGGGGTTTGAGGCGGATTATACTGGCCCTGCTTATGAGCGCGCCGTTGAATTGGCGCGCCAGCTTCATCCCTTTGATCAGAGCCTTGCCGATGCTCAGACCTGTATCGATGCGTTGAAGGACAAGGGGCCGGTGTTCATCACGGGCTATTGCTATGGCGGGTCGGTTGCTTGGCGCTTGGTACAGATCAGCCCAGACCTCTCGGCCGCCAGCAGCTATTATGGCAGCATGGTGCCCACCATTTTTGCCGACCAGGCCCCTCAATGTGCGACCATCGCCCATTTTGGCCGGTTCGATGCCGGGATTCCGATGGAGGGCGTCGAAAAGTTGATCGAGCGGGCCCACCCAACGGCGCAGATTTTTGTTTATGATGCCAATCACGGGTTTAATTCGGACAGGCGCAAGGATTATCACGAACCTAGCGCAGATGCGGCGCGTGAACGCACGCTGGCCTTATTCAAAGCCTGTGGCGGCTGAGGCGCAGGTCACGCCTATGGCCTTGACCGCAAGACGTGGCTGCTGGACAAGGAGCGCCAAGAGAAATGAGGATGAGGAGCCTTCGCCATGATGATTAACTTGCCCGATGACGCCCCAAAGACACTGGGCGAGGCTTTTGCCCGTATCAATAGTGTGACGGCACCGACGATTACCGACCTGAAGGTCATGGTCCTCGTCGAAGCGGCTGGACAGACGCTGTATGAGAAAAGCGCTGAAGGGGCGACCGACCCGCGCGTAAAAGCGCTGCTCATCGAAAATGGCCATGAAGAGATGAAGCATGCCCGCCGTGCCGCCGAAGTGGTGAAGCTTTTAACGGGGGAGGAGTTTCCCGCCCCCGATGCTGCAGACAATCCCTATCTCACCGGCCATATCCCAGTTGCCGCGCTGACGCCGGAAGGTTTGCGCAAGACAGCTGAAAGCGAATTTGCGGGCGACAAGCTTTATGAAAGCTGGGCCGCGCACATTGACCATCCAGCAGCTGCAGAATTGCTGCGCGCCAATGGCCGGGAAGAAACCGACCATGGCAACCGCTTGTTGGAAGCCGCCGCCCTTCTGGAGGGCTAAAGCCCGGCTTGCTCTGCGATAATCTGCCAGTGCGCGTCGCTGACCGGAACCACGGACAGGCGCGACTGGCGGATGAGCGCCAAATCGGCAAGGCTTGGGTCTGCCTTCATCTCGGCTAGAGTAATCGGTCGTTTGACCGGGCAGATGGGGGCAACGTCAACCATCACGAAACGGCCAGCTTCATCGCTTGGGTCTGGATAAGCAGTGCGGACGATCTCTACCACGCCGACAATTTCTTTGCCTTCATTGCTATGATAGAAAAAAGCTCGGTCGCCGGCCTGCATCGCCTTGAGATTGGCGGCGGCCTGATGGTTGCGCACGCCATCCCAATGGGTGCGCCCGTCCTTCACCATCTGATCCCAGCTATATTTGAATGGTTCTGATTTCAAAAGCCAATAGGCCATGTCATGTCCCCGCTTGCCGCGGCGCGTGGCGCGCCACAAAAAATTGCCCTTTTTCCGTGATGAAAACCGCAATCAGGGCGACGAGCCCGGCTGCGGTAAACCCCGCGAAGAGCGGCGCTGTCGTGCCATCGAAGGATTGGCCGATCAATGTGCCGCAAACCGTCCCCAGTAATGTGGAGACCGATCCTTGAAGCGAACTCGCCGTGCCCGCAACGCTGCCCATATTCTCCATCGCCATTGCGCCAAAATTCCCCGCCACGAAGGAAAAGCCCATCATCATCAACATCTGCAAGGCGACGAAGAGGGGAAGCGATTCATACGCTGCCAGTGACAGGCACAAGTGAATGCCGGCGACCAAGGTAAAGAAGAAGAGCGCACCATGCCCAATGAGGCGCATGCCCAGCCGCTTGACGATGGCAGCGTTGGTCAAAGATGCGACAGCCATGCCGGATGCCATCAGGGCAAAGCCAAGGGGCAGCAAATCTGGCCGCTCAAAGGTGGTTTCAAAAATCTGCTGAACCGACATGAGAAAGCCATATAAGGCGCAAGAGAGCATGGCGTTTGCAATGCAATAGCCCACCGACAGGCGATCCGAGAGGACGATCCGGGCCGCGGCAATAATCGTCTTTACCTCTATGGTGCGCCGATTTGCGGGGGCCAGTGTTTCAGGCAGGCGCAACGCGACCCAAGCCCACATGAATATGCCAATCAAGGCAAGAGCCGCAAAGATCCAACGCCAAGACCCGAACAGCAACACGCTTTGCCCCATTGCTGGTGCCAAGATGGGGGCTGCCATGAAGATCATGCTCGCAAGGCTGAGGACCTGCGCCATATCGCGCCCTTCAAACCGATCGCGCACCGTTGATGTGACGACAACGCGCGCGCCAGCGGCAAAAACGCCTTGCGCCGCACGCGCCAGCAAAAGCGAGTCAAAGCTCGGGGTGAGGGCTGCAATCAGGCTGACGACGGCAAAACCAAATAAGGCCCAGAGCATCAGCACGCGTCGCCCATAACGGTCGGACAAGGTGCCCGCGAACAACTGACCCACGGCAAATCCGGCCAAGAAAGCGGCAATGACCAATGGCCGTTGCGCCGTATCGGGCACGCCAAGCGATTGCCCTATTGCAGGTAAAGCGGGCAGCATGGAATCGATGGCAAAGGCCACAATCATCATGATCCCGGAAATGAGGATCACAAATTCGGTGCGGCCGGGGCCTGTCGACCGAGGGGAGGGGGAAAGAGACATTGGGTGTGCGCCTAGCGGACGGAAAGGATTTAGAAAAGCGGCCAGGCCTGATTGGTGCTTTAGGGCAGTAAGATGGTTGATCCCGATGTCTTGCGCGCGTCCAGATCGCGATGGGCCTGCGCCGCTTGCGTCAGGGGATAGCGTTGGCGGATGTCCGCCTTGATGATGCCTTGACGCACAAGGTCGAACATCTTGGCCGCGCCCGCTGCCCGCTCTGCTGGATCGGCATAATAATCAAATAAGGTGGGCCGCGTGATGAAGAGCGATCCGGCACTGGCGACACTGCGCAAATCAACGCCGGTTACCGGGCCACTGGCATTGCCATAGCTGATCACCAGACCGCGCCGCGCCGTCGCCTTAAGCGAGCCTGCCCAACTGTCCTGCCCCACGCCGTCAAACACCACTTTCACGCCCAAGCCGTTGGTTAAGTCACGGCAGCGGCTGGCCACATCGTCCTGCGTTGAGAGCAGAACCTCATCCGCGCCCGCCGCTTTGGCGATGCGGGCTTTATCTTCGGTGCTGACGGTGCCGATGACATAGGCCCCCACATGCTTGAGCCATTGAACGAGGATTTGGCCAACACCACCTGCCGCTGCATGAACAAGGACAGGCCAGCCCGGCTGAACAAATGCGCAGCGTTGAACCAAAAATTCTGCCGTGCAGCCTTTGAGAAGCAGGGCGGCAGCCATCTCATCCAAAACATCATCTGGCGTTTGGAACAACATCGCTGCGGGAATGTTGCGTTCGGTCGCATAGGCGCCAAGCATTGGGCCAAAGGTGCATATGCGATCCCCGGGTTTAAACCCTGTCACGCCGTCGCCGACAGCTTCAATCACGCCTGCCGCTTCCACGCCAAGGCCATTGGGCATGGGCAGCGGGTAAACGCCACTGCGGTGGTAAATGTCGATGAAGTTCAGGCCGATGGCCGTGTTGCGCATACGGACTTCGCCGGGGCCAGGCGGGGAAAGGTCCTTTTCAACCCATTGGATGACGTCTGGCCCACCTTGTTCCGAGATCTGGGCGGTTAGGGCCATTAATTCTTCCTTTTCGCCTCTTTGCGCGCCTCACGGCCGCGCTTCTGATCCGCCTCAGCCTGACTTGTCGTCGTGGCGTCAATCACCTTGCCAGCAACCTTGATCGGGGCTGTGACAATATCCGCTGCAACGCTGGCAATGCATCCTGACAAAAGGGCGGGCAAAAGAAGAAGACAGATGATACGCACAACCTGCACATGCCCGCTTCGCTGCAGGATTGCAACGCACTTGCACTCGATCCCGGAGTCGCTTAGAGGGCCGCTCTCGCAAGTATGTGGCGACCGTAGCTCAGTCGGTTAGAGCGCCGGTTTGTGGTACCGGAGGTCGCGGGTTCGGATCCCGTCGGTCGCCCCATTTCTTGGCTGATTTCCAAAAACATAATCCGTCTGCCGCTATAGTGGCGAATCGCAGCAATTTCGTTTATTGCGCGCCGATGTAATTTTATTTCTTGCGGGAGTTGCCGATGTCCGCTCTTTGGACTTTGCCGGATTTTGACGATCATGAATCTGTCCATGTTTTCCGGGATTCTAAGGCAGGCCTGACCGCCCTGATTGCCATTCATTCGACCCATTTGGGGCCAGCGGGCGGCGGAACGCGCTTTTGGCATTATCCGGAACCCGATGCCGCGATCACCGATGCCCTGCGGTTGTCGCGGGGCATGAGTTATAAGAATGCGATGGCCGGCCTTGCGATGGGCGGCGGGAAGGCTGTCATCTTGGCCGACGCCAATCGCACCAAGACGCCAGACCTGATAGCGGCCTTTGCACGGTCGGTGGACAGCTTGGCCGGCCAATATGTGACCGCGCAGGATGTGGGCATCAGCCAGCAAGACATTATCGACATTGCGCGGGGTACGCGCTTCGTTTCCGGCTTGCCGCCCAAATCCGGCGGGGCAGGCGGAGATCCGGGGCCGTCAACGGCCTTGGGCGTGTTTCTGGGCGTGAAGGCCGCTGTGCAGCGGGCGCTGCGCAAGGATGATATGGCGGGCGTTCATGTCGCCATTCAGGGCGTGGGAAGCGTTGGCGGAGGTCTTGCGCGGCATTTGGCGGCGGCTGGCGCACGCCTGACACTGGCGGATCAAGATGCGGCACGCGCTCAGGCGCTCTCGGCGGAACTAGGTGCGCATTGTGTGGCGGCAGATGCCATCATGCAGGTTGAGGCGGATGTGTTCAGCCCCTGTGCGCTGGGTGCTATTCTGCATGATCAGTCCATCCCGCAGCTCAACGTTCCTATTGTCGCGGGTGGCGCGAATAACCAGCTGGCACGTCCAGAACATGGCGCGGCGTTGCAGGCACGAGGCATTCTCTACGCGCCCGATTATGTTATCAATGCAGGCGGCATCATCAATGTCGCTCTCGAATATCTGGACGGCGCAGACCGGGCCGCTGTGGACGCCAAGATTGCGGGCATTCCAGATCGCCTAAATGCTGTTTGGGATGAGAGTGCGACAACGGGTGATCATCCCGCCAAGGTTGCCGATCGAATGGCGCAAAAGCTGATTGGTCGGGGCTGATCCTGGCCAAGCCAGTTTACTCCAGCCAGTCGGGAATGCGCTCTGCCGCCAAAATTGTTTCGGCGGCAATACGATCGGCCACAACGGCATAATGATCGCCATCGACCATCACTTCAGGCACCAAGGGTCGGCTGTTATAGGTGCTGGCCATCGTCGCCCCATAGGCGCCGGCGGTGCGGAAAATGGCGAGATCGCCAGACGCGACGGCATCAATATCCCGCCCCATGGCAAAGGTATCTCCGCTTTCGCAGACGGGGCCAGCTATATTTGCGGTCATGCGCTCGCCCGTTGGCTGCACGGCGGCAAAGTCATGCCAGGCATCATACATGGCGGGACGAGCAAGATCGTTCATCGCCGCATCAACGATGATATAGGGCCGGATAACGCCCGGCTTCACCCAAATGACCCGCGTTAACAGGACACCGGCATTGCCAACAATCACCCGACCGGGCTCAAACATCAGCGTGACATCCCAACCTTTGGTGACGCGCGCCACCATCTGCCCGTAATCAGCAGGGGAGGGTGGGTTCTCCTCCTGACGATAAGGCACGCCAAGGCCGCCGCCGAGATCAACCCGATCAATCACATGGCCAGCAGCGCGCAAATCGGCGACCAATTGCCCAATGCGGCGATAGGCGGCTTCCAGCGGATCAAGATCAAAAAGCTGGCTGCCAATATGCAACGCAACCCCGCGCATGCTGAGGCCCGGAAGCCCTGCCAGCCGATCAAAAATGCCGGGGGCCTGATCAATAGCGACGCCGAACTTATTTTCCTTTTTACCGGTCGAAATCTTGGCATGGGTGCCCGCATCCACATCTGGATTGACGCGCAGCGTGGCGTTGGCTGTCATGCCCTTGGATGCAGCAATCTGCGCGAGGACAACGCCTTCTTCTTCCAACTCAATATTGAACTGGCCGATGCCGCTATCGAGCGCCTGTTCCAATTCCGCGCGCGTTTTTCCGACCCCGGAAAAGACGACGTCCTTGGGCTTCATGCCTGACGCAATTGCGCGAGAAATTTCACCGCCAGAGACAACATCGGCGCCATAGCCAGCCTTTGCCAACACACGCAGAACGGCGCGGTTCGGGTTGGCCTTGATCGCAAAGGCAATATGCGACCGCCCGACTGGGGCAATGCCATCGCGAAAGACCTGCGCATGTCGTTCCAGCGTAGCGCGAGAATAGACATAAACGGGCGTGCCGACCTCTTCCGCAATGCGGGTCAGCGGCACGTTTTCGGCGTGGAGCACGCCGTTCTTGAGATGAAAATGGTCCATGGGGCTTAGCTTTTCGGCGGAATGTCAAATTTATCTTCGCGGCGTTCTTGTGATCGGGTGATCAATTCGTCGCTGCGTTTGGGCCGGGCCTGAGGCGACGGCGTGAGCATCTCATCCACCGTAAGCTGTGTTGCGGCTTCTTCCGGTTTGACGGGCAAAGACGTTCCTTGTTGCGGCTTCAGCTTAACACGGCCGCCACAGGCCGAAATGGCCAGAGACAGGGTAAGTGCAACGGCGATGGCGCGGCTCAGGCTCATCTCAACACCTCCTTGGCTTCGGCAATGCGCGCACGCACTTGCGCGGGAGCGGTGCCGCCATGGCTGACCCGACTGGCGACCGAGGCATCGACCGTCAAAACCGAAAAGACCCGGTCATCAATGCTGGGGTGGATCGCCTGAAGATCCGAAAGCGGAACGGCCGCAAGAGTGAGGCCAAGCTCTTCGGCCCGCTTGACGGCACGGCCCGTGACGTGATGTGCTTCTCTGAACGGCAGGCCCGCTTCGCGCACCAGCCAATCGGCAAGGTCGGTAGCCGTTGCAAATCCGCTTTCAGCAAGCGCGCGCATCCGATCTGTGCGGAACGTCACGCTCTCCACCATGCCCGTCATTGCGGCGATGGAGAGGGCAAGAAGATCATGCGCCTCAAACACAGGCGGCTTATCATCCTGCATGTCTTTGGAATAAGCGAGTGGCAGACCCTTCATCGTCATCATTAGGGCATTTAAGCACCCGGTAATCCGCCCTGCATGGCCGCGCACAAGCTCAACTGCATCGGGATTGCGTTTTTGCGGCATGATGGAGCTGCCCGTTGACCATTGGTCGGGCAAAGCGACAAAGCCGAAGGGCTGGGACGCCCAGATGACGATTTCTTCCGACATGCGCGACAAGTGCAGCGCGCACTGGCTGGCGGCCATCAGATAATCAATCGCAAAGTCCCGGTCGGACACGCTATCCAGGCTGTTGTCGGTTGGCTTGTCAAAGCCAAGCGCCTTGGCCGTCGCATGGCGATCTATTGGAAAGCCTGTGCCCGCAAGTGCTGCGGCACCAAGCGGACATTC
>CAMAQU010000009.1 GCA_945860425.1 Sphingomonas paucimobilis | reverse complement strand
GGTCAGATCCCGTGTTGATGTCGCTGGTGTGGCGGAAATCAATATAGGCCAGACCCTTCAGCCCCGATGTGCCAATATCTGGCGTCCAGCTCACCGCCCCGGTCGCCACATATTTGGTGGCGTTGGACAAGCGCGCACCCGGCAATTGGAAGAAGGCGGGGGATAGAGACCCTGTGGTATTGGTCGGGTTCTTATTGCCGATCAGATTATCGGCATAGCGCGTGTCGGCATAGGTCAAGCCGAGGTTGATCGATACATTGCGTGCCGGGCGTAGGGCGGCTTCAATCTCAATCCCCTTAGAGATCACACCGCTCTTTTCCTTACCGGTGCAGCCGCTATTTCCCGTGATGGCATCCACATCCGACCCATCGCCGCCGGCCAGCGTCGAGCAGCCCTGCACATTTTCAACGACGAAGTTTACGCCGTTAAAGGTGTTGAGCTGGAAGTCATCGAACTTCTGGTAGAAGGCGGCGACATTCACATCGATGCCGCGGCCATCATATTTCAGGCCGATTTCATAGGCGTCAACCATTTCTGGCTTAAACTGCAAGGCGTTGGTGTCGAACGCAGTGCCGTCAATCGCGCGGTTGCCATTGCTGTTCGCTGTGCGGCCAAGGCGATAAAGGCTGTTGCGATCCAAGTTAAAGCCACCCGCCTTATAGCCGCGCGAGAAGCTGGCATAGGTCAGCACATCGTCGATCGGCTTAAAGCTGATGACACCGGTGCCGGTGAATTCATCTTCCTTCCGGGTCGAATCATTCTGGCTGATGCGTCCATTGGGAACGGACGGGATGATGCACGCAAGCTGCCCCGCGCCATACAGCGCATTGGTCGTCGGCAGAGCCGACAAGGTCCGGCACATCACATTCGTGTCAGAAAAGCTGGCGTCGAGCGTCTTCTTTTCATTGGTGTAGCGCACACCCAAGGTGAGCGTCAGGGCGTCGGTGACAGCAAAACTGTTATGCGTGAAGAGTGCATAGTTGCGGCTCGTCTGACGATAGTTATCGGTAATCTGGGCGCCGTTGAGAGACAAAGGCGCCGTCGGGCTTAACAACGTGCCAATGGCGGCATAGCCCGGGAAAGTCGGGCCGCTGAGCCGCGAAATCGCATCGGCATAGCGGGTGTAATCGGCCCCAAAAGCCAGATTGTCGTTGAGCGTCAGGATTTCATTGGCGAAATAGCCGCCAACCAACCAGTCTAATTTATCATCCAGCGCATTGCCCTGAAGCCGCACTTCCTGCGTGAAGGTAGAGAATCTCTGATTGGCCGTGCCGTCATCCTCCCGGTGCAAAATGTCGAGATTGTTGAAATCGGCATCCTGCCCGCGCAGCCAGCGCCAGTTGCGATAGGCGGTGATTGAGGTCAGCTTAGCTGCCCCCAAATCATAATTAGCTTCGCCCGAAACGCCCCAATCGCGCACATCGCCGCGATAGGACTGGCCGGGGGTGATTGACACTTTGCGGGTGTACGGCGTGTCGTTGATCGTGCCGCCCAGCGCCCGCAGGGTCGCGGCAATGGGGTTGGCTGAACGATTAATCGTGCCGCCCGCGCCCGCCGTAACAAGCGACGCCGGATAATAGGGGGCTGCACAACATTCTTCAGCCCGGTCCGAATAATCGGCAATCAGGCGCAAAGAGAAATCTGTGTTCGGCTCAATCAGCATCTGGCCGCGCAGCATATAACGATCACGGTTGTTAACCGTGCGACCGGACGTCACATCCTTCAAAAAGCCATCGCGCTTTGAATAGACGCCATCAAGGCGGGCCGAGATCGTGTCTGAAACTGGCCCGGTAATGCCACCGACAAGGCGCATCGCATCATAATTGCCATAGGTCGCCTCCAGCGTGCCACCCAGATCAAAGGAGGGGCGCGCTGTAATGACGTGGATCAAACCAGCCGACGCATTGCGACCAAAAAGCGTGCCCTGCGGGCCGCGCAGCACTTCAATCCGGTCAATCGCACCGAGTTCCGTCAGGCCAACGCCTGCGCGGCTGCGATATACGCCATCCACAAAAGTTGCGACCGAGCTTTCAAGACCGGGATTATCGCCGACCGTTCCGATACCGCGAATACGCGCACCGCCGCCTGCCGCTTCTGACGAGGTGGAGGAGACGAGGAGCGAAGGCGACAGCTGATTCAACTGGCGAATATCGGACGCACCGGAGCGCGCCAGCGTTTCTGCCGTTACAGCCGAGACAGCAAGCGGGACATCGGCCAGCTGCTGTTCGCGGCGGGTGGCGGTGACGATGATTTCCGCTTCTTCCAAGCCCGCATCCTGGGGCTGCATGTCTTGAGCGAAGGCCGGGGTCGAGAGGGCGGCAAAAGCTGCCGACGCCAGAAGAATAGAACGGGTCATAAGGGACATCCTCTAAAGGGGGTTGATGACATATGTTATGTTTTAATTGTGCCTAGCTAATATCGCCCTGGACTTGCGGCTAGGCCTGTAAACAATCTGCCCTTAATTTCGCCGCAAAATGGTGCTTTTTTTCAACATATTTGGTTGCAATATAAGCCGTGCTGCACACAAAAAAGGCGGCCGAGCATTGCCAGGCCGCCTTTTTGCGCATTGGAGCGGCGGCCCTATTTGGGTGCGAGCACCATCAGCATCTGACGGCCTTCCATGCGGGGATATTGCTCAATCTTGGCAACTTCCGCCACATCTTCCTGCACCCGCTGCAACAGCTTCATGCCCAATTGGCCATGCGCCAATTCACGACCGCGAAAGCGCAGGGTGATTTTCACCTTATCGCCTTCTTCGATGAACTTGTTCACCGCGCGCATTTTCACATCATAATCATGGTCATCGATATTGGGACGCATCTTGATCTCTTTGATCTCCTGCGTCTTTTGCGATTTTCGCGCGGCATTGGCCTTTTTCTGGGCCTCATATTTGAACTTGCCGATATCGAGAAACTTGGCGACGGGCGGGTCGGCGTTGGGCGAAATCTCAACCAGGTCGAGTCCAACCTCAGCTGCCTGATCAATGGCTTCGCGGGTGTACATGACGCCCAGATTTTCGCCATTTTCGTCGATCACGCGCACCTTGGGCGACGTGATAAACTGGTTAAACCGGGGGCCGTTCATCGGCGCGGGGCCGGGGCCCATGGGTCGCCGGGGGGTTAAGGGTGGGATAAGCGTGTCTCCATATGTCGTCGCAATTCGGACCGCGATCTATCTTGAATCTCTGCGTTCGGGAAGCAAAAACCGCGATCAACTGCGCCTTTCCCATAACCCTGTGGCGAAAGCGTGTCACTCTTTAAGCCGTTATCCCGCCTTATAGGGATCGGAGCGCCTCTGCCGGGCGGGTGCGCAGGACCGGAATGGCCCCGATCAGACCCAGTGCCAGCGTGCCCAAACCACCCGCGGCGACCGTCGCAATGACCACTGGCCAATCCGGCATCCAATCTAGATCAAACATCCGGGTGGTGAGCAGCCAGCCCGCCAAACTGCCAAGCCCCAGCGCGATGAAAGAGAGCAAAAGGGCGAGCACGGCATATTCCATCGCCTGCACCAGCAAGATCTGACCGCGTGTTGCGCCCAGCAATTTGAGCAGCACGGCATCATAGCTGCGCGTCCGGCGCGCCGCCGAAATCGTGCCAACCAAAACAGCGATGCCCGCAACAACCGCAACTGACGCAGCCGCCGCAATGGCCTTTGCCAATTGGTTCAGAAGCGTGCCTACTTCGGTGATGACATCCTTCACCCGAACCATCGTGACGGCAGGAAAACCCCCGGAGACCGCCCGGCTGATGGCGGGTTCATGGATTGGATCAACGGCAATGGTTGAGGCCAGGGTATAGGGGGCTGAGTCCAAGGCCGTCCGGTTGAACACCAGCACATAGTTAAAGCCCAATGTGTCCCAATTCACTTCGCGAAAGGAGGCGATGCGCGCGGCAATCTCCACGCCCAGAACCGAAATCGTGATTGGATCGCCAATTTTAAGCCCAATGGATTTGGCAGCACGCTCATCCATCGAGACAAGCGGCGGCCCGGCATAATCGGCGGGCCACCATGCGCCTGCCGTCAGACGACTGCCCTCGGGCAGATCGTCGGCGAAGGTCAGGCCCCGGTCGCCGCGCAGGAACCAGGCTTCTTCAGGGATATCTTTCATATCGGCAACGCGCTTGCCCGCGACCTCAACGACCGGGCCGCGCAAGGCCGGCACGGTCTTGATCTGCGCCTTGGGATCAATCGCCTTGATCGTGTCGATAAAGCGCTGCTGATCCTCCTTGGCGATATCGAGTGCGAAGAAGCTGGGCGCTCTTTTGGGAATGGTGCTTTCAATTTGTGCATTCAGGCTGGTTTGGATGACGGCCAATGTCGCAAACAGCGTGAGGCCAAGGCCAAGGGCCACCACAAGCCGCCCGGTCTGCGCACCCGGCCGATGGAGATTGGCGATGGCCAGACGCAGCAGCGGGGATGTGGGTCGGGGGAGTCGTGCCGCCCCTTTGGAAATGGCGACGCCCAACAGCGTTAGCAGCCCCAGTAAGGCGACGACGCTCACCACAAAGCCTTCGGCAAAAAGCGGCTCCCGCGCGGACGCAATGGCAAGGGCAGCGATGCCCAGTGCCAAGAGCGCACAGGCCATCATCACCGGGCGAGATGGCCGGGACGCCCCTTCCACCCCAGTGCGAAATAGATGAGCAACAGTGACAGAGCGTGCCCGCGCCAAAGGAGCCAGCGCGAACAACAGGGCCACAAGCACGCCATAAAGCGCGGCCAGCGCCAAGGGCATGGGATAAGCCTGCAGCTGGGGCGGCACGGGCAGGGCGTCCCCCGCAAGTGCCACCACGGCAAAGGGAACGAGCGCACCGACCGCCAGACCTGCGGCAATGGCAACCAGCGCCACAATCAGGATCTGCGCCAGATAGAGCTGAAAAATGGTGCGGCTATCCGCCCCCAGCACCTTGAAAATGGCAATGCTGCTCCGCTTGCCTTCCAACCAAGAGGTAACCCCATTGCCCACGCCAATTCCGGCAATGGCAAGCGCGGTCAGCCCGACAAGGCTCAAAAACTGGCCGAGCCGTTCAACAAACCGGCGCGTGCCCGGCGCGCCATTGCTGCGGTCACGCACTTCCCAGCCTGCGTCCCGAAAGCGACTGGTGATTGATTTTGCGGCAGCCTCGGGCGATGCGCCGGGGGGCAGTTTCACCCGATAGCTTGCGGAAAACAAACTGCCCGGCTGCACCAATTTGGTCGCCGCCAGCCCCTGTTCATCCACCAATAGGGCCGGGCCAAAGGTAAAGCCGCTCCCCGCCCGGTCGGGTTCTTCGGCAATGATGCCCATCACCCGAAACTGCGCTTCACCCACGCGAACGGGGCTGCCCACGCGCAGGCCCAACTTATCGGCAAGGCCCGGTGCAATGGCGGCCTCCAGACCCGACGGGCGAGCGGCCAACGCCCCTTTTTCCAGCCGCAAGGCGCCATAAAGCGGATAGGCCTGATCCACGCCTTTCAGCTCTGCCAGAACCGCGCGGCTATTGTCTGGAAGGGCGGCCATGGCGCGCATGCGCACCACCTCCGACACGCGGCCTAGCCGGTCAATCGCCTGCCGTTCTTCCGGGGCGGCGGTGCGCTGCGCCAGTTCAAACTGAACATCGCCGCCCAAGAGCAACTGCCCACGATCTGCCAATCCGCCGAGAATGGCACTTGATAAGCTGCCAATGCCCGCCAGCGCCGCCACCCCCAGAAACAGGCAGATGGCAAGCAGGCGCAAGCCCGCGCGCGACCCGCGCAAATCCCGAAGGGCAAGGCGCCAAATCCGGCTCACTTGGTTTTGGCGATCCAGGCCTTGACCTGCTCCTCAAGCATATCGAGCGGAACCGCCCCGTCTTTCAGAACGACATCATGAAAGGCGGGGTACCCAAATTTCGGTCCCAGTTCCCTCTGGGCCTGATCGCGCAATTCGCTGATCTTCAGGCGGCCGACCATATAGGCCGTCGCTTGACCCGGATAAACGACATAGCGTTCAATGGCTTTGACGATGCCGCCGGGTGCATCGGCCGAATTATCCTTCACATATTGGATCGCTTGTTCGCGCGTCCATTTTTTGTGATGCAGGCCGCTATCGACTACCAGCCGAATGGCGCGGTGCAGCTCCAACTGAAGGCGGCCAAAATCCCGATAGGGGTCGGGGTAAAGCCCCATGTCCTTGGCCAGCTTTTCCGAATAGAGGCCCCACCCCTCGGTATAGGCGGTAAAGCCCCCAAAACGCCGGAAGGGCGGCACATTGGTCAGCTCAGTCTGAATGGTGCGCTGAAGGTGATGGCCCGGCAGACCTTCATGATAGAAAAGAGCATCCACCTCGACGAGCGGCATATCCGCCATGTTATAGAGATTCGCATAATAGGTACCGGGGCGTGATCCATCCGGCGACGGGCCTTGGTAAAAGGCTTTGCCCGCCGATTTTTCACGGAATGGCTCCACCGGTTTCACAACCAACGGGGCCTTGGGCAAGATGCCGAAATATTGCGGCAAAAGGGCCGTGACCTGCTGCTTGGCCTTTTCCGTTTCCGACAAATAAAGCGCCCGCCCTTCTTCCGTGTTGGGGGCGTAAAAACGCTTATCGGTGCGGATAAAGTCAAAAAACGCCTGAAGGCTGCCCTGAAACCCGGTCTTCGCCATGATCTCGCGCATTTCACCATGGATGCGCGCGACTTGGGCTAGGCCCAGCGTATGGATTTGATCGGCATTCAGATCGGTCGTGGTGTAGTTTTTGAGGAGTTGCGCATAATAGCCCGCGCCATCTTTGAACCGCCACACGCCATCATAGGTTCCCGCCATCGCCTGCTGGCGCTCCATTTCTGCGACCAGTTCGGCATAGGCAGGCTTTACAGATGTCAGCAGCGCGTCCGTTGCCTGTTGCAGCAGCGCGGCCTTGTCCGCATCGGTTAGACCCAGCTTTTCAATCTTCCCCTTAATGTCGGCATAAAGCGGCGCTTCGACACTGGTCTTGGTGAAGGGGAATCCGGCAACAACATTTTTCGCGTCGTTAATGACATAGGGGTAAACCCATTTGGGCGGCATAATGCCCTTGTCCGCCCGTGCCTTGGACTGAGCAATGGCCTGACGCAGGCCCGGGCCCATGCCCTGCAGGCGGCTGATATAGGCTTGCGCATCCGCGGTGGACGTGACGCGGTGGATGTTGATCAGGAAGGCGGGCAACTGACTTTGCGCGCCATTCATCTGGTCAAACACATAGCCATAATCGCGGTAGCGATAGGAATCGGCGGAGCGCGCGACCTTTTTCTCAAACAAGCGATAAGACAACAGACTATCGGGGCTCAGCTTGGCCGGGTCAAAGCGGCGGCGTATCTCGGCAAGGGCTGCTTGATCGGCCTTCAAATCTTCTGCTTCCGCCGCATCGCTAAAATCATCCCATTTGCCATAATCGGCATCGACAATGCCCCGGTAGGACTTGGCGAGCGGGGAGCGCGCAAGTTCTGCTGCGTCATAATCGGCAAAAAATTTGGCGAGGGCGGCATCTTGCATATCGACCGTTGCAGGAATTTGCGCCGGAGCGGTCACCGGCGCGGGGGCAGCCAAAAGAGGCGCTGCGGTCGCGGTCGACAGCAGAAGGGCAAGGATGGAATGGCGCATAAGTAACTTCCTGTTTTCTGGCCTTTTTTTGGGCCTGTTATCTGCTTGATTGACCTGTATCTGAGATGATCTGGCCGTCGCGCATATCAATCACGCGCGCACACCGGGCCGCCAAAGCGGCATCATGGGTGATGACGAACAACGTGGCCCCGCTGTCTTTTTGGCGGGCAAAAAGCAAATCCATGATCTGCGTACCGGTGGTGGCATCCAAATTGCCCGTCGGTTCATCGGCAAAGAGCAGCATGGGTTGCGGCGCCAGCGCGCGCGCAATGGCGACGCGCTGTTGCTCTCCGCCAGAAAGTTGGACGGGATAATGGCCCGTGCGCGCGGCCAAGCCAACACGCTCCAATTCTGCCCGGGCGCGCCCAAATGGGTCGTCCAGCCCGGCCAATTCCATCGGCACCGCCACATTTTCCAGCGCCGTCATGGTCGGCAGCAGGTGGAATGCCTGCAAGATGATGCCAATCCGGCCCCGCCGGGCGCGGGCCAGCGCATCTTCATCGCTCTGACCAAAATCAACGCCATCAATGATAATCTCACCGCCGCTTGCACGCTCTAGCCCCGCCAGCACCGCCATGAGGGAGGATTTGCCAGACCCAGACGGGCCAAGCAGCGCCACCGTTTCCCCTTTGGAAACAGTCAGGTCGACACCCTTTAGAATCGCAACTTTTGCCTCCCCAGATCCAAGGGAAAGGGTGACATTGCGGGCCTGCATGATGATATGGGAAGAAGAGTCGGTCGTTTGCGTCGGCACAAGGGAGCTTTCAGATGAAGCGGTTTGCACAATATGGGTTGGGTTTGGCTTTATTCCAAGCTCTGCTTTTGGTCATGGCGACACCGGCGCAGGCGCGGGAGGTTTTGATCCTCGCTTTTGGCGATAGTTTGAGCGCGGGCTATGGTCTGAAGCCGCAAGACGCCTTCCCAGCACAGTTGCAAACGACCTTGCGTAAACAGGGCGTGGCGGCGCGGGTGCATAATGGGGGGGTGTCGGGAGATACAACCACAGCGGGTCGGGGTCGACTGGGCTGGGTGCTGACTGGATTAAAGGCAAAACCTGATCTCGTCATATTGGAATTGGGCGCCAATGACATGCTGCGCGGTCAGTCGCCCGCATTGGCGAAGGCCAATTTGGACGCGATGATTGCCGACCTAAAGCGCCGCAAAATCCCCGTTTTGCTTGCCGGCATGAAAGCGTCTTATAATTTGGATCGACGCTATCGCGCGGAATTTGATGGCATCTACCCGCTGCTCGCACGCAAACATGGTGTGCGCCTCTATCCCTTTTTCATGGATGGGGTGGCGGGCAATCGAGCCTTGCTCTTGCCGGACCAAATGCACCCCAATGCCAAAGGCGTGTCGGTGCTGGTGCAGCGCATCCTCCCGAGCGTGAAGGCATCCCTCAAGCGTTAGAGGCGTTAGGCCTTTTCCATCGTGCATTGCAGCGGGTGTTGATTCTGCCGGGCATAATCAATCACCTGATTCACCTTGGTTTCGGCGACTTCATAGGTGAAGGTGCCGCAGACGCCGACACCCTTTTGGTGGACATGCAGCATCACGCGCGTCGCCTGTTCCAAATCCATTTTGAAAAAACGTTGCAGCGCGTGGATGACGAATTCCATCGGCGTATAATCATCATTGAGCATGAGCACGCGATAAGGCTGTGGCTTTTTGGTCTTGTCACGCGTCTTGGTCGCGACGCCAAGGCCGGTTCCGGTTCCCGTGCCATCCTTGCCGGGGCTATCTGACATTGTGATCCGCATAACTGTCAGAGGATATAGGATTTTGGAGACTAAGGGCAAGCGGAGCCTGTGCGGGCGGCACATAAAAAAGGGGCCGCCCGACATTTCGGACGGCCCCTTTTCGAAGTGTTGCTCTGGCAATTAGGCCGCGAATTGCGACTTCACCTTATCGGCGGCCGCGGCATAGCGGTTCTGAACTGGCTGGGCGATTTCGCCTGCGAGCTTCAGATAAAATTCCGTCGATTTTGAGAAATCGGCAATTGTCGCGTCAAATTGCGCGCGCAGATACTCAGCCTGAACCGACATGAAATCGGTGGGCGATTTCACGGCGGCCAAGGCCTTGGCGTGCGCAGAGGCATCTTCCCAACGCTTCTTACCAATTTCGGCGCTGTGCGTGGCAACGTCTTGCATGCTTTTGGCGGCAAGCTTGCCCGATTCCACAACGGCTTCCAGATTGGCCTTGTGAAACTCGGCCGCATCCTTGGTCAAAGTGCCTGTCTTTTCAAAGGCAGCCTTTGCTTTGGTCGTTGCGTCTTTCAGCATCTCGGCAGCCTTGGCGCCAATATCTGCAAGGGCGGGCGTCACTGTGTCTTTGGTCATCGTCACAATCCTTTCATCCGCAGCAGGCGCTGCGACTAAATTGGGTTCACCAAATTTTGCAGGCGTCGGGGAGGTCGCCTTGCGCTTTGCTTTTGTTTTTGATTTTGCAGCTTCACGCATACTGAGCATCTCACGATTATGTTGCGGTGCACAATAAGCGTGCGCGAAGCCAATTTCAAGGATTTTTTGTGCGGTGCAGCATTAGCCTATGTGCACGATGACATTCACAAATAAAATCAGCGCATTGGCCGCATATAAAGATATTCATCATCGCGGTGATTGCCGACCATGAAATAGGTGTCGCCGACCCAGCGAAAGCCATTGCGCTGATAAAATCGGTGCCCCTTGGCATTCCCGGACCAAACCGACAGAACAATCTCATCCGCTTGACGCGCCGTGGCCTCTGATATGGCCCAATCCATCAACGTCTGCCCCACGCCAGACCCATGATAGGTGCCAAAGACATAAAGCTGCTTCAGCTCAATCGCGCGATGGGATCCAGAATCATAATCGAGCGTCATGTCGAGGCCCATTTTGCAAAAGCCAATCAGCTCGCCTGCCTCTTCGGCCACGCGCATGACAAAACGGTCGCTCGACAATTGTGCGGCGACCGTGCGCTCATCATAGCTGGTGCGCAGAAAATAGCTGAGGTCCTCTGGCGCATAGAGATGGCCAAAGGTTTCGACAAAAGTTTTGCGGCCCAAAGCCAAGAGTGCCGCGGCCTCGTCTCGCCGCGGCGCTCGATAGGTAATCATGAAACTATTTTAGCCCTTAGGATAGGTCAGCTGTTCAAACCGATCCAGATGCCAGTCCGCCGAACCGAACTGCCCCTCGATCATGGTTGCACGCTTGAAGTAATGGCCGATTGCCAATTCTTGCGTGATACCAATACCGCCATGGGTTTGCACGGCATTTTGTCCGACAAAATTTGCCGACCGGGCAACCTTCGCCTTGGCAAGGCTGACCGCGGCTTTGCGTTCATCGGCAGGAAGATCGAGCCGAAGCGTGCCCATCAGAGTCATCGACATAATCTGTTCGGCTTCAAGGAACATGTCCGCCATACGGTGCTGCAGCACCTGAAAGCGGCCAATGGGCTGACCAAATTGCTGACGCTGCTTTGAATAATCGAGCGTGCCCTCATGCAGCTTGCGCGTCACGCCGCAAGCTTCGGCGCACACGGCCATCGTCGCTTCGTCAACGATCTGTTCGACCAAATCGATGCCGCCGGGCAGATGCGCGCCCGCTGGAATGGAGACATTCTCAAAATAGATTTCCGACGCACGAAAGCCATCCACCGTCGGATAATCACGGCGCGTGACGCCGGGCAAATTGGCGTCGATGAGGAACAACTCTACGCCATTGCGCTCTCGCTGACTGCCGCCGGTGCGGGCTGTGACGAGCAGATGCGTGGCCCAAGGGGCTGCATAGACAACCGCCTTATGCCCATTGAGCACAAAGCCAGCGCCATCCTTCTTCGCAATTGTCGTCAGGTTGGCGAGGTCGTAGCGCCCCTTCGGTTCGGCATAGGCAAAGCCGATGATCACATTGCCGCCGATGATTTCAGGGATGACGGCATCCGCAAGCGCGCCGCCAGCAGCCTTCAAAGCGCCGCCGCCAATCACAACCGTCTGAAGATAGGGCTCAATCGCAATGACCTTGCCCAATTCTTCCATCATGATCATGTTTTCCAAAGCGCCGCCGCCAAGGCCGCCTTGCTCTTCGGAAAAAGGTGCGGACAAAATGCCCAGCTCAGTCGCAAGCGCGCGCCAGATGCCGGGATCGCGGCCATCGGCGCTGGCGATCATCTTTTTGCGCGATTCAAAATCATAGGTGTCTGCAAGGAAACGGGCAAGCGTATCGCGCAGCATATCCTGCGTGTCGGTGTAGTTGAAATCCATCTTTGCGTCTCTCCACATCAAGTTCCCCTCTCGCTTGGCGGAAGGGTTAGGGGAGGGAGGGGGCGCAGCGCGCCGCGTCGCCCAAAAGATCCTCCCCCGGCCCCTCCCGCAAGCGGGAGGGGAGCAGATTAATTATAGCCCCAGCACCATCTTGGCGATGATGTTGCGCTGAATTTCATTCGACCCGCCATAGATGGTCGTCTTGCGGGTGTTGAAATAGGTTGGTGCCGCGCGATTTGCGTATTCCGGACCAATCGGGTGTTCATTATCGCCTTCGCCAAAGCCGCGGAAATAAGGCGCGCCATAATGGCCCGCCGCTTCCAACGCGAGTTCGGTGATGCGCTGCTGAATTTCCGAGCCCTTAATCTTCAACAGGCTTGATTCCGGCCCCGGGCCTTTGCCGGCAGCTTCGCCGGCCAGGGTGCGCAATTCGGTAAATTCAAGCGCGGTCAGATCCATTTCCAATTCTGCCACCTTGCGGCGGAAGAATGGGTTCAACAGCAAGGGGCGATCCCCATCGGTTTCGCTCAGCGCAATAGACTTAATCTTTTCAACGCCGCGCTTGGACGCCGCCACACCGGCAATCCCCGTGCGCTCATGCGCGAGGAGGAACTTGGCGCAGGTCCAGCCCTTATCTTCTTCATAGACACGATTTTCAGCCGGAACGCGGACGTCCTCCAGCCAAACTTCGTTCACTTCATGCTCCCCACCCAAGGTGATGATCGGACGCACGGTCACGCCCGGCGACTTCATGTCGATCAGAAGGAAGCTAATGCCTTCCTGCTGCTTGGCGTCCGTATTGGTTCGCACAAGGAAGAAGCCCCAATCGGCATGCTGGGCCATTGTCGTCCAGGTCTTTTGACCATTGACGACATAATGGTCCCCATCACGGATCGCGCGGGTGCGCAAGGAAGCAAGGTCAGAGCCCGAACCGGGTTCGGAATAGCCCTGGCACCACCAATCCTCACCCGACAAGATGCGGGGCAGGAACTTGGCCTTCTGCTCTGGCGTACCAAAGGTGTAGATCACGGGGCCAACCATGGTCAGACCAAAAGGCATCAAGCGAATGCAATCGGCCCGGGCGGTTTCTTCCGACCAGATATAGCGCTGCGTTGCCGTCCAGCCCGTGCCGCCATATTCAACCGGCCAAGCCGGGGCGACCCAGCCCTTTTTGTACAGGACGCGGTGCCAGCTCAGGAAGTCGTCTTTGGAGAGCTCATCGCCCTCATCCTGCTTGCCGCGCAAATTGGCGGGATAATTTTCTGCAATGAAGGTGCGCACTTCCTGCTGGAAGGCCAATTCTTCGGGGCTGAATTCAAGATTCATGGGTGAGTCTCCGGTTTACCCTCTCGTGGCGAGTGGGATAGGAAGAGTTTACGTTAACGTCAATCGCTCCGAAGGGCTAATTTTCCCTTAATAAAGACTAGGCTGCGCGAATGGCCGGGCGCATGTCGGACGCCGCCGCCAAAAGACGGGCCTCAAGCGCGGACAACCGCGTGACGCTTTCAATCTTATCGTTGGTCAAATCGGTCACATAAAATGTGTCGACCGCGCGCTCGCCATAGGTTGCAATATGCGCTGAGTGGATCGTCACCCGTTCCTCAAACAACGCAAAGGCAAGGTCATAGAGAAGGGCCGGCCGATCGCGCGCATTGGCTTCGATTACAGTATAGCGGTTGGAGGCCCGATTATCGATGAGGATGTTGGGAGCAATGTCGAATGCTTCGGCCCGGGCCCGCGATAAGGGCCGCGCCGCCAGCTTTTCAACCAGCTGCGCCCGGTTGGCGAGTGCCTCTTCAATGGCTTGCTCAATTCGCTGCAGCTGGCGCGCGTCGTCAAAGGGGCGCCCCAAGGGATCCTGCACCAGAAAATTATCGAGCGCCATGCCGTCGCGGGTCGTGTGAATACGTGCATCAATGATGCTGCCCCCCGCCAGATGGATACCGCCTGCAATGCGGTAAAAAAGGCCCGGATGGTCGGCGGCATAGACGGTCACCAATGTGGCACCGCGCGATGGGTAAACCGTGGCAGAAATAGACAGGTTGGCATTGCCTGCCGCCTCAATCTGGCGGGCATTGCTGGCCAGAACATCGTCGGGCTCAGCCACCCAATAGGGTTCTGGCAGTCTGCGCGCAAAGCTTGCGAAACGCGTCTTGGGCCAGCCAAGCGCGCCCTCAAGCGCGTCCTGTTTGGCGCGCACACGGTCTGCCCGGCCCCGCTGTTTATGCCCGAGGCGCAAAACCTCTTCGGCCGACTCAAATAAATCTGTGAGCAGCTGCCTTTTCCAGCTGTTCCAAACCCCCGGACCCACCGCCCGGATATCCACCACGGTCAGGGCAAGGAGCAGGCGAAGCCGCTCTGGCGATTGCACCGTCTCGGCAAAATCAAGCACCGTTTTAAAGTCCGACAAGTCGCGCTTAAATGCCGTGGCAGACATTAAAAGATGATGTTCGACCAACCAAGAGACCGCCTCAGTCTCGGCCGGAGTAAGACCCAGCCGAGGACATAGTTTCTGTGCAACCTCTGCCCCCAAAACACTATGGTCGCCACCCCGCCCCTTGGCGATGTCATGCAACAAAACGGCCGCATAGAGTGCGCGCCGGGAAATGAGTTGCCGCAATAAGGCGGTGGTCAGCGGATGATCGCTCCCCAACAAGCCCTTCTCAATTCGGGACAGCAAACCAATGGCCCGAATCGAATGCTCGTCCACCGTATAATGGTGATACATATCAAACTGCATCTGCGCGACGACCCGGCCAAAATCAGGCACAAATCGGCCAAAGACGGTTGCCTCATTCATCCAGCGCAAGACGGTCTCTGGCTCACGCGGCGATGTGAGAACATCTAGGAACAGCGCATTGGCACGCGGATCATTGCGCACCTTGGTGTCAATCAGCACAGCATCGCGGGCGGCCGCCCGCATAGCCTGCGGGTGGATTTCCAACCCTTGAGAATCGGCCAGCGCAAAAATCTGAACAAGGCGCACCGGATCTTCAGAGAAAAAACTGTCTGACGGCAGCGCCAAACGCCCGCGGTCCAGCACAAAGCCGTTGAGCTTTTTGGGGCTGCGGCGAAAGCCTGCAAGGCTTGGCAGGGTGAAACGGCGCCCCTTGGCGGCATGGGTGTCGTCCAGATGCGCAAGGAACAGCGCCGTCAGATTACCCACCATTTTCGCATTCAAAAAATAATGCTGCATGAACCGCTCAACAGCCGACCGGCCGGGGCGGTCATTATAGCGCATCCGTTCCGCAATCTCGCGCTGCACATCAAAGGTCAGCCGTTCTTCTGGACGTTTGGCAATCAGATGAAGGTGGCAGCGCACGGCCCAAAGGAAATTCTCCGCCTTTTGGAATTGGCGCAGCTCTCCGTCGGTCAACAGTCCCTTGTCCACCAGCTCGGGAATAGTGGTGACGCGGTAAAGATATTTGCCAATCCAAAAAAGCGTGTGCAAATCCCGAAGGCCGCCCTTGCCCTCCTTCAAATTGGGTTCCACCACATAGCGGCTATCGCCCATGCGCTTGTGCCGCATATCGCGCTCGGCCAGTTTATCGGTGATGAAACTGCGCGACGTTCCGGCCACGACGTCGGCTGCAAAGCGGGCAGAAGCCTCATCATAAAGCACCTCATCGCCCCAGACATAGCGCGATTCCAGCATGGCGGTCCGGATTGTCAGATCCTCCTTTGCCATGCGCACCATTTCATCAAGAGAACGGCTGCTATGACCAACCTTCAGGCCCAAATCCCACAGCGTGTAGAGCATGGATTCAACCACCTGCTCTGACCAGCCGGTCTGTTTATAGGGAAAGATGAAGGCGATATCGATGTCTGACTGGGGCGCCATTTCACCCCGGCCATAGCCGCCAACCGCAATGAGCGAGATCCGCTCCGCCGATGTCGGATTATTTAAAGGGTAGAGCCGCTCTACGGTGAAGTCGAAGATAAGCCGCAGCAACTGATCGGTCAGAAACGCGTAGCTTGCCGCTGCCTCACGCCCTTGGGTGGGCCGCAGCGCAAGGCGGCGGGCAATTTCCGCCCGACCTGCCTCAAGTGCTGGACGCAGCACCTGAACAGAGGCCGTGCGCAACGCCGCCTTATCCGTCCCCTCCAACGCCAACAGTGCATCAGAAAGGGGCCGTCGTTCAATGATCGCGCGGCGTTGGGGCACAAGATGGAAGAGCTGCGGCATATCACCCGAATATGGGCGTTTGTTGATCAAGTCACAAGGCGGATTGGCGCTATCCGGCTGCGCGCATCAACTGCCTGAGCAAATACAGCTGATCCAGCGCCTCGCGCGGGCTGAGTCCATCCACATCCAGCGCGGAGAGAGCATCGCGTAACGGATCCCGCTCCTCTTCCACCTTGGTGGCCGCAAAGAGAGGCAGATCATCTAACCCGGCGGCCAGCCCGCCCGTCGCATCACGCCCCGCCTCCAGCTTGTCGAGCACGGCCTTGGCGCGCGCGACGACTTTGGGCGGCAAGCCCGCAAGTCGAGCAACGGCCAGACCATAGCTGCGATCCGCCGGGCCGCTTCCCAACTCATGCAGCAGCACCAAATCCCCCCGATATTCGCGCGCGCGCACATGGTGGAGAGACAGGGCCGAGAGCTTTTCCGCAAGCCTCGTCAACTCATGATAATGGGTGGCAAAGAGGCAGCGACAGCGATTGGCCTCATGCACCGCCTCCACAACGGCCCAGGCAATAGCGAGGCCATCATAGGTAGATGTGCCGCGCCCAACCTCATCCAAAATGATGAAACTCCGCTCGGTCGCTTGCGCCAAAATCGCCGCCGTCTCGACCATTTCGACCATGAAAGTCGAGCGACCGCGCGCCAAATTATCCGACGCACCAACGCGGCTGAACAAACGGTCCACCAGCCCAAGGGTGACCGATTGGGCGGGTACGAAACAGCCCGATTGGGCCAGCACCGCGATCAGCGCATTCTGCCGCAAAAAGGTGGATTTACCGCCCATATTGGGGCCCGTCACAAGCCAAAGGCGCGACTCAGGGGAGAGGTCGCAATCATTGGTGACAAAGCGACCGCCCTCACGCGCAATGGCAGCTTCCACCACCGGATGGCGGCCCGCTGTCACATCAAATCGCGCATCGGCAACAAAGCTGGGCCGACACCAATCGCCCTCAATCGCGCGGTCGGCCAGCGCCGAGGCCACATCCAATCGGGCGAGCACATCTGCGGTTGCCGCAATAGCCTGCGCGCTTGCCAGAGTGAGGGCCGTCAGCTCTTCGAGATGCGCCGCCTCTGCTGCCAGAGCGTGGCTGCCCGCTTGCGTCACCTTCATCGCCAACTCATGCAGCTCTGGCGCATTAAAGCGCACCACGCCTGCCAATGTTTGGCGGTGGGTAAATCCTGAGTCCGCCACCATCAGCGGATCGGCATTCTTGGCCGACACCTCAATATGATAGCCAAGGACATTATTATGTTTGATTTTCAGGCCCGAAATTCCGGTCTGGTCCCGATAGCGCGCCTCCAGCATCGCCATGGCGTGCCTGCCATCCCCGCCGAGCGACCGAAGCTCATCGAGCGCAGCATCATAGCCTTCGGCAATATATCCGCCTTGGCTGGCTTCTATGGGCGGCGACGGCACCAGCGCGCGCGACAGGTGATCCACCAGCGCGCCATGCCCTTCCAGCGCAGGGAGAAGTTGCTGCATCAGGGGCGGAAGATCGTCCATCCGCGCCAGCCCTTCGCGCAGCAAGCGCGCTTCATTCAGGCCATCGCGCACCATACCCAAGTCACGCGGACCACCGCGTCCGGCGGCCAGCCGCCCCAGCGCCCGACCCAGATCGGGAAGCGCGCGCAGGCTTGCTCGCAGCCGATCGCGCATCGTGCCATGGTCAACAAACC
>CAMAQU010000008.1 GCA_945860425.1 Sphingomonas paucimobilis | reverse complement strand
GCCGTCATGCCCGCCTTGCGCAGGGCCATGCGCATGGCCAATTCAGCGCCCTTGCCCTCTGGATGTGGGGCGGTGACGTGATAGGCATCGCCGGACAGGCCATAGCCCACCACTTCGGCATAAATCTTGGCACCGCGCGCCTTGGCGTGTTCATATTCTTCCAGAACGACGACGCCCGCGCCTTCACCCATCACGAAGCCATCGCGATCCTTGTCATAGGGGCGGCTTGCTTCCTCGGGGCGATCATTAAAGCTGCAATTAAGTGCGCGGGCCTGTGCAAAGCCCGCCACGCCCAAGGGGTTGATGGTGCTTTCCGCACCACCAGCCAACATGATGTCGGCATCGCCATCCTTGATCATGCGCGCGGCATCCCCAATGGAGTGCGCGCCCGTTGAGCAGGCGGTCACCACGGCATGGTTCGGGCCCATCAGGCCATATTTGATCGACACTTGGCCAGAGATGAGATTGATCAGGCGGCCGTGCACGAAGTGCGGCGACACGCGGCTGGGGCCTTTTTCGTGCAGGACGATGGATTCGCTTTCAATCCCCGGAAGTCCGCCAATGCCCGACCCGATTGAGCAGCCGGTGCGCGTCTTGAGATCATCGTCCATCTCGGTGAGGCCGGCATCTTCCAGCGCCTGACCGGCGGCATCGATGCCGTAAATGATGAAAGGATCGACTTGGCGCTGGATCTTATGGTCGACGCGCTTGTCGGGATCAAAGCCCCAAGGGTGGTCCTTTGGCTTTACTTCGCACGCAATGTGGCATTTTTGATCGGACGCATCGAAGCGCGTAATCTTGCCCGCGCCAGATTTGCTGGCAAGCAGATTGGCCCAAGTCGTCTCAACATCAGCACCCAGCGGGGTCACCAGACCCAAACCTGTCACAACTACGCGGCGCATAAGCGTCTCCAGTCTTCCAGAATCAAAAACGGCTCCCGAACGTGCCGGAAACCGTCTTCGATAACATCGATTCGTTCAAGGCAAAGCTGCCTTGCGATCAGCCTTTGTGGCTGTCGATATAAGAAATCGCGTCCTTGACGGTCGAAATCTTTTCCGCAGCGTCATCGGGGATTTCAACGCCGAATTCTTCTTCGAACGCCATGACCAGCTCGACGATGTCGAGGCTGTCCGCGCCCAAATCGTCGATGAAGCTGGCGTCCGTTGTCACCTTGTCGGCCTCGACGCCGAGATGTTCAACGACGATCTTCTTAACGCGGTCTGCGGTGTCGCTCATGGATAACCCTTCTCGTTCATGTGTGAGCAATATTTGTGAAAGCCCTAATCGGCCCTGTTTGGGGATGCAAGCTTTTAGGTTATGTTAGTGCGCAATCATCTGTTGATCATTCCGCATTATATCATGGCCATGCCGCCATTTACGTGGAGTGTCTGGCCCGTGACATAGCCTGCTTCGCGGCTTGCAAGGTAAACAGCCGCTGCTGCAATATCGGCCCCTTCGCCCATATGGCCCGCTGGAATGCGCGCGTTGAGCGCATCTTTCTGCGCATCGGGCAAGCCATCCGTCATTGCCGACGCGATGAAGCCGGGCGCGATGCAATTCACGGTAATGCCCCGGCTCGCCAATTCCTGCGCTAGGCTTTTCGACATGCCAATCAGGCCCGCCTTAGATGCTGCATAATTGGCCTGCCCCGGATTTCCGGTGACGCCCACAACGCTTGTGACAGAGATGATCCGGCCAAAACGGGCCTTCATCATCGGCTTGGCCGCCGCCCGGCAGAGGCGGAAGGCCGCTTCCAAATTGATGCGGATCACGTCCGACCAATCCTCATCCTTCATCCGCAAGATCAGGCCATCGCGGGTCACGCCCGCATTGTTGATCAAGATGTCAATCTTACCCCCCAGCGCCTCAAGCGCCGCAGGGATCAAAGCCTCAACAGAGGCCGCATCGCCCAAATTGCAGGGCAGGATCACCGTGTCGCCGCCAATCTCTGCAGCCACGGCCTTCAACGCGTCTTCACGCGTGCCCGACAGCGCGACCTTCGCGCCCTGCGCCACCAAGGCCTTGGCCACCGCAGAGCCGATCCCGCCAGACGCCCCTGTCACCAATGCGGTCATTCCTGTGAGGTTAAACATAGCTCTCTCCTTGAAATCGATCTGCTTAAAGGCTTTTGGCAATGGCTTCGATGTCATCCATTGAGATCAGGCTGGCGGCCTGCGCATCGGGGACGGATCGTTTGACCATCGGGGCGAGCACCTTGCCGCCAAATTCCACAAAATCGGTCACACCAGCGGCCGCCATGGCAATGACCGATTCACGCCAGCGCACCCGTTCGGTCACCTGCTCGACCAACAGCCGCTTGATCGTCTCGGCATCCGCAACAGGGGCGGCTATCACATTGGCATAAACCGGAACAAGCGGTGCAGACAGCGCGGCGTCGGCCAAGGCGTGGGCCATGGCATCGGCGGCCGGCTGCATCAGCGGGCAATGAAAGGGGGCAGAGACGGGCAACAAAATGCCGCGTTTAATCCCATGATCCTTGACCAGTTCAATCGCCCGATCAATCGCGGCTTTATGGCCGGAAATGACGACTTGTCCGGGGTCATTATCATTGGCGACGGTGCAGACATCGCCTTGCGCTGCGGCTTCGGCCAGCGCTTGTGCCTTTTCAATATCCGCACCGAGCAATGCAGCCATAGCCCCCGTGCCAACGGGTGTTGCCGCCTGCATCGCTTGCCCGCGCAGCTTGAGCAGCCGGGCGGTTGTGGGGAGATCAAAAGCGCCTGCCGCGCACAAGGCGCTATATTCCCCCAGGCTATGGCCCGCGACATAATCTACCTTTTCAGACAGGCGCAGGCCGCCTTCCTTTTCCAGGACGCGCAAGGTCGCAATGGCATTGGCCATGATGGCGGGCTGGGCATTTTCGGTGAGCGTCAGCTGATCTTCCGGGCCTTCGGTCATCAGGCGGAACAGCGATTGGCCCAACGCCTCATCGACTTCCTGAAACACCTCCCGCGCAACGGCACTGGCCTCGGCCAGCGCCTTGCCCATGCCGACGGACTGGCTGCCCTGACCCGGAAAAATAAATGCGCGCATCGCTCACCCCTTCACGCTGTTGCCATTCATGGCGCGGTTAGGCGAAGGCGCGGCGCGTGTCGAGATTTGCGTTGCACCCTCTTTGATCGGGTGTTTTTCCACCCACGCCCTTGAACCCACGCCATTCGCCAGCTAAGGGGCGCGCCTGCCTTCATCGGGGTCACACCCGATTTCAGAGTCGGGGAGTAGCTCAGCCTGGTAGAGCACTGTCTTCGGGAGGCAGGGGCCGGAGGTTCGAATCCTCTCTCCCCGACCATTTTTCTATCAGCGTAATAGCGGCTGGCGTGATCGCCTTCGCCACCCGGCAGGCGCCTCTATTGTATCGGCGTCGGGTGTCTATTTTGCTCCCAATGTTACCGAGCATGCGCCGAATATTTGGGACTCGTCGCTACTCCGGAAGTCATAACCGATATAAACCGTATATTTTCCATTTTTGATGATGATGGGCTCAACCTTTCTTTTCACCAGATCGGCCCTCAAGCCCATTGCTGTACGTAGGGGAATATCAATTTGATCCATTTTTTCTAAATTACTGTTGGTCAAAATGAGACGCCCTGGCTTCTTTGCCGAGATGCCAAAAATGTAATTATAGAGCAGATAAGATTTATCATCGGAAAACTCGATCTGGATGCCATCGCCCTCGCTATATTTTGCCTTGGTGATGATCAGATGCACGCCATCGGGACGACGCATGAATTTGCAGGATCGGATCGCATTTTCAGGCGCACTTAATAGACCAGAGAAATCGGGTGCGGCTTTTGCCGCAGCCGGTTGCCCAGCCATGAGAAGGGCAGAGGCGAGAATAGGAATTGTCATAGGGACTCAACCTTTCAGAAGGATGCATGGGTATGTGGCGGGACGCCTTCAGCCCTGATCTTGCCGCCATGTTTCTCAATTGCGTTTTGAGGCACCTATTTGACTCCCAAGGTTACATAGCATGCGCCATAAATTTCGGCTTCATCGGTATTCCGAAAGCCATAGCCGATATAAATCGAGTAACCTCCATTTTGAGTGAAGATAGGCTCAACCTTTATCTTCATCAGATCAGCTCTCAAACCCATGGCCGTGCGCAGGGGAATATCGATTTGATCCCTTTTCCCCAATGTGCTGCTGCTAATATTGAATCGCCGAGGCGACTTTCCAGAACTGCTGAAAATGTAATCATAGCTCTTATACCCAAAATCAGGGTCTATCAGCATCGCATCGCCTGCGCCGCGCTTTGCCATGTCGATGATCAGATGCCCACCATCGGCACGCTGCACGATTTTGCACGAACGGATCGCATTATCGGGCGCATTTAATAGACCAGAGAAATCGGGTTCAGTTGGTGCCTCAGCCGGTTGCACAGCCATCAGAAGGGCAGAAGCGAGAATGGAAATTGCCATAGGGACTCAACCTTTCAGAAAGATGCATGGATGTGACGGGGGACGCCTTCAGGTAGCGGAACGCCGCCATGTTTCTTAATTGCGTATTCTAGCGCCTCTTGCTGAGCCGCAGTCATATCTCTGGTCCTGAAATCAACGCCCCGTCTTTCGAGATGTTTTGAAACCGGCTGTCCATTGCGGTTATGCCTATCGATGATCGCCGACATATCGCTCAGGATTTGTGATCGGGATTTTCCTTTTGCCTTCCCCTGCCGATAGGCGTCAGCAATCTGGGCGGCTTGCGGCCCTTTGTACGTTCTGAAATCCCCATGGCTAAATTTATAATACATGCGTTCCGCCTGATCTTGAGGGGTTCTCGCGCCGTCTGTGACTGTCAGCGTCCGCCCGGTGGCGGCGTGATAATCTTCGGCAACCCGATCAACTTTTGCTCGGATACTGCTGGGCACTTTGACCGTGGCATCCTTGGCCTTCCATTTCTGTCCAGCCGAAGCGCCTGCCTCTAACGACGGCTGCCTGGGCGGAGCGGGGGTTTGCCCTGTCCGAATAGGGCTCGGGGGTTTCTTGCCAACGTCCGCGATACCTTTGCCGGGCGCGTTCGCTTCTGCCCGTGCAGGCTGTGGCGCATCCTTCGGGATATGGAGCCTTTGGCCTGGCTGAATATGATCTGGGTTTTTGATGTCATTCGCCCGTCCCAGCGTGTCCGTCCTCACGCCGTGCCGCCGCGCGATGTGGGAGAGTGTGTCCCCTTTGCGCACGGTATAGGGTTCGGGCTTGGATGGCGCGGGAGGACGGCCCTGCCTCAGTGCGGGGCGTGACCCTGTCCGTGCGCCACCCGGCGCGAAGGTAAATTGGCCGTTGCGGGGATCATGATAGGGGTTGAACTTCAGCTCAATGTCCTGCCCTTCAAGGAAGATCTCTTTGGGCAGGCGTCGACCAGTTCGTAGATAGTGGGAGAATGCCCTTTGGTTGGGCGATTTATCGGAAGAAACTGTCATAGCAATCACCTCATATGTGCAACGAGGCATATGGAAAAACACAGGCTGTAGGAAAGCGGAAAATTGCCTGCTTGCGATAGTGCAATGTTTTCAATGCGATGAGTGGTTTCTGTCTTGAACCTCTGCCGTCTACTGCGTGCGGGGCACGGCTTTCCACGTCCAAAATGCGACAAGGCCAGACCATCGAGTCGCGCGGGCAATCATTGCTCTTGCGCTTCGATCTGCGTCCCCATATCGCCTTTTTTCAGCAGTTGCGGATAGGAATTTCAGATGATCGAAGCGGAATGGTGGGACTATGACGACATGGGCGAGTGGGCAGATGCTGTCGCTGGTGATGTTGGCTTCATCATTGAAAGCGCGCTGGATGCGCGGGGGCAGGCGCTGATTGCGCTGCCGGGCGGCAAGACGCCGCTGCCTGTCTATGAAAAGCTCGCCGCCATGCCGATCAAGTGGAAGCATGTGACGATTATTCCAACCGATGACCGCCTGGTTGCCGTCGATAATCCCCTTTCAAACGCGGCCATTTTGGCGCGCGCCTTCATGCCCAAGGGCGCACGGGTGCTGCCGATTGCGACCGAGAATGCAGACCATAAGGCCGCCGGAAATGCGGCTGACGCGCGGTTGCAGGATCTGCATTGGCCGCCGGATCTCGTCTGGCTGGGCGTTGGCAGCGATGGCCACACGGCCTCAATCTTCACCGGCCCTGATTTTGAGGATGCGCTGAACGCCCCCAAAGCCCGCCGGGCGGTTGGCGTTCTGCCCGATCCGCTTCCCGCCGAAGCCCCTGTGGCGCGCGTCACCCTGACCCGCCATGCCATATTGTCCGCCCGGACGCTGATGATTGCGCTGACCGGGGATGATAAAAAGGCTTTGCTGGAACAGGCGATTAAGGATGGGCCGCTCTCCTCGCTCCCCATTGGGCGCGTGCTTGCCGATGCGGAACAGCCGATCGATATTCATTGGTGCGCCTAAGGCCCCGCCGGGGCGGGCGGGCTTAGCGCTTTGCTTGCCCTTCGGCATCGGGGACAAAATAGGGCATAATCATTTGCCCATCGGGTGCTGCGGTAAAGGTCGTCTGCGTTGGATAGGCAAAGGCGATCCCGCGATCCTTGAGGGCGGCCAAGATTCGCGTGTTGACCTTGTGCTTTCGATCCATCGCCTCACCCGGGTCGTCGCCGGCTATTTCGTAAATCAGCAGAAAATCGAGGCTTGAGGGCGCAAAATTATCCAGTCCGCAGCGGCTGAATGTGCATCCTTCCACGCTGTCGACAACATCGCGCAGCAGTTCCGGCAGGGATTGGCAGACATCGGGCGGCGTCTGATAGACGAGGCTGATCGTCTGGAAATATCGGCGCGTCTCTTGCTGGGCGAGGTTGCGCAATTCCTTGTTGAGCAGATTCGCGTTGGAAATGACGATCTCTTCGCCGGAAATGGCTCGAATGCGGGTGGATTTAAGGCCGATGGCTTCTACCGTTCCCTGGCTCTGGTCAAACTTGACCATATCCCCCTTGCGAAAGGGCTTGTCGAACAGAACCGATAGGGCGGCAAACAAGTCAGAGAATATGCCCTGTGCAGCGAGGCCAATGGCAATGCCGCCAATGCCGAGCCCTGCGACCAGCCCTGTGACGTTCACGCCCAGATTGGAGAGAATGACAATGGCGGCCAGAATGAACAGGCCCGCCGTCACCAGCACCCGGATGAGGCCGATCGCGCTTTGCAAATTGCCGGTGGAATCATTCTCCCCCGCCCGGAACTCCACCAGCCCCAAGATCAGCGCACGCACCCAGACCGCTGCCTGAAGCACGCTGGCAATGACGAACAGAGCATAAATGGGTGCGGCAATCTCCGCGGGCGCTTTTCCCGCCTTAGCAACGACTTCAAGCGCAACCGTGCTCGTGAACCAAAGCCGCGTCTTGCCCAGCGCGCGGCCAATAATGCCCGGCCAGTGAGATGAGTTGAAACGGTCCGTGCAGAGGTAACGACCTGTCAGCTTGAGGCCATGCAGCAAGAGGATGATCAGCGCCGCGGCCAACGCGCCGGAAAGAATCTGACGGCTGTGACTATCGAGCCAGAGCAGAGCAAGCTCTGCCCATGAACTGATCTCAGTCATGACAAGAGAAGGCGGGGTTTGCATGGGGCCACCCTAACGTCGGCGACACAGGTTGCAATCCGATCTGCGCAACAGCCCGTTGCAACGCGCTTTTTCTGGATCTTAACGGACTATTTACCTTTTTCGACGATGAGGAACCATTCTGGATCTTTTTTTGGTCCCTGTTGAGTTGTTTTGGGGTGGGACATTATGGGGTTCCTTAGGCGATTGCCGCTCGCGCTGACGGTGGCCTGCATCTATGCGGGCGCCATTGCCATTCTGATCCTTGCGGCCCCCAAATGGCAGTTGGAGCGCTTTTTGCTCGAACTTCGGATTGGAGAGATTTCCCCCCTTTTCGCGCCGCCCCTGTCGCGGAACGCCGTGGGCGTTATGGCGTTGGCGGCAGCAGGGCTGGTCGGGTGGATTTTATATCTGGGCCTATCCCGTATGAGACCTTCAAGCCGCGCGACAGGGCTGGAATTGCCGAATTTGCCGTCGACCGGACTTCTTGACCAACTGCCTCAAAGGTCACCGCCGCGCATATTGCCGCCCCGGCAGATCAGGCCTGCCCCTTTTTATCGCCCAAGCGGATCGGATGCGCCCACCAGTTCAGAACCTCCAAAGGTGCGCTCTCAATCTCAAAGAAAGGCCGCTTCGCAATCAGATGAGGGCCTGATGCTGCATCTGGAGCCGGCCCCGGTGAAGCCGCCTGAGTGAACAACGGCGCGCAAGAAGCAGGTCGTTGACGTCTGTTTTGGGCTTTTCCCTTGCTTTTTCGGGAATCGGCACGTAGGGGGCGTCTCTCGTGCCGTTCCGCAGTCTGCGGTGGCGGCGCTCAAATCTTTTTCCGCATGCCGATAAGGCACTGCATCTTTGATTTCGGAGTGTGGCTTTTTTATGCAAATTATCGTTCGCGACAATAATGTAGACCAAGCGCTTCGGGCTCTAAAGAAGAAGTTGCAGCGCGAAGGCGTTTATCGCGAAATGAAGCTGCGTCGCCACTATGAAAAGCCGTCGGAAAAGCGCGCCCGTGAAAAGGCTGCTGCTGTTCGTCGCGCCCGTAAGATGGAGCGCAAGCGCACGGAGCGTGACGGCGTCCGTTGAGCTAAATAGCTTTTCCTAATTCAAAAAAAGGCGTCGGGACTGTTCCGGCGCCTTTTTTCTTTGTGCTCTTGGCGCACAGCTTCGGATGCGCCATAGGCTCTTCCTGAATTGATCGACCAGATAGAGGTTAACCATGTCGAACACTGCTGTTCCGATTCGCCCAATTGCCAAGGGTTCTGTCGTAAAATTATGGGGCGGTCTCGCTCTGGTCGCTGCCATCGCGGGCGGTCTTGCGTGGGCGGGTACCGCCAAAGCCGTTGGCCAAAGCTGCTCATCAGGATTGATGTTGCCGACGGGCAACGGCGTTGCAAAGGCGGAAACATTAGCATCCGGCCTCCTGTTTCAAACGAAAAAGCCGGGGACTGGCGCGGCACCGACCGATCAGGACATCGCCCTGATCAATTATCGCGGCACATTGGCTGACGGTACCGAATTTGATGCGAATCAAAGCGTTCCGATGCCTGTTGCCGGCAGCATTCCGGGCTTTTCAGAGGCCTTGAAGAAGATGCAGCGGGGCGGATCCTATCATGTCTGCATTCCGGCCGCTCTCGGCTATGGCGCGCAGGCCGTGGGGCCAATTCCTGCAAATTCGGTTCTCGTCTTTGACGTTGATCTGCTTGATTTCCGCAGCCAGGCCGAAGTCCAAATGATGCAGCAGATGATGCAGCAACAACAAGGTGGCGGTGCAGCGGGTCAGCCACAGGGCCAACCGATGCCTGAGGCGCCCTAATCGGATCTGCCAGATATAAAAAAGGGTCGGGCATGTTCCCGGCCCTTTTTATTTGTCCGCCTGATCGGGTGCCAAACTGGTAAAGGCGCGCCCGGACCGCAGCGCGGAGACCCAGCTGATCGGGTTCCACAGGCTGCTTGAGCCATCGAGCGAGAAGGTGATGATTTCGGCTCGGCCGCCAATATTTTCCCAAGGCACTGGCCCGCCAAGGCCGCGCTGCCAGGCTGGAAAGCGGCTATCGGCGCTGTGATCCCGATTGTCGCCCATCAAAAAATAGGTGCCGTCGGGCACGGTGATTGGGCCGTAAATGTCGCCGGGGGAATTGGGATCGGTATCAACTGTTTCATAGCTGCGCCCATTGGGCAGTGTTTCGCGGATGATGGGAAGTTTGCACCAAAGGGTCCCATCTGGCTTTGCAACCAGACGCCCCGGATATTCTTCGGGCCTGCAGGGATCATTGGCGTCCACTGCGACCAGACGGGGTTGCATGACGCGCCGCTTCACCGCTTGGCCATTGATGATGAGCGCGCCATCGCGCACCTCCAGCCGATCACCCGGAAGGCCAACCACCCGCTTGATATAATCGGTATTCGTGCCCGGCGGGGTCAGTATGACGACATCGCCGCGTTCCGGCTCGCTGCCCCAGAAGCGTCCTTTCCAATCGGGCAATTGGACGGCGAGCGAGTCGACCGGTTCGCGCAGAACGAGCCAGCGAAACAGGGCGGGAATAGAGGGAATGGTGGGGGAGACGTGGCTCCAGCCATACGCAAATTTATTCACCACCAGCCGGTCACCGACCAATAATGTCGGCACCATCGATTCGGATGGAATGTAAAAGGGTTTGGCAACAAAGCTATGAAAGCCGAGCACCGCCGCCAGCAGAACGGCCGCCCCCCGGATTTCGGACAGCCAGTTGATCTTATCGTCCTTGCGGCCTTTACCCTTGGTCATGCTGAGCTGCAGTCTTTCTGATCTATTGGGGCAGTTGAGATGCCTTAACGACCCGTTTGGGAAAGAGGCAAGGCTTCGATGATGATGAAAGCCTGCGCCCAAGGGTGATCATCTGTCAGGCTGAGATGGATATGCGCCTCATGGCCGGATGGGATAAGGGCATCAAGTGCGGCCTTTGCGCCGCCCGTCAAGGCAAGCGTTGGCGCACCCGAAGGCGCATTGACCACGCCAATGTCCTTCATGAACACGCCTTTCCGAAACCCTGTGCCGACGGCCTTTGAAAAGGCTTCTTTGGCGGCAAAGCGCTTTGCGTAGGTTCCCGATTTGGTGAAGGGGCGGCGCGCGGCCTTGGCCCGTTCAACATCGGTGAAGACGCGGTGCTCAAACCGGTCGCCAAACCGCGCAATCGACGCTGCTATCCGATCGATATTGCACAGATCAGATCCCATTCCGACGATCATGCTGTTCCCCGGGCGGCTTCCATGTGTGCGCGCATCTGTTGGATCGCGTCGGAAAGGCCGATGAAAATCGCCTCGCCGATTAGGAAGTGACCGATATTCAATTCTGCAATTTGCGGAATGGCAGCTATTGGCCCGACATTCTCAAATGTCAGGCCATGGCCGGCATGGGGTTCAATGCCGTTGCGGGCGGCCAGCGCCGCAGCCTCGGTGATCCGGCGCACCTCTTCGGCCAAATCAGAGCCGCTTGCATGGGCATATTTGCCCGTATGTAGTTCTACCACAGGCACGCCCAATCGAATCGCGGCTTCAATCTGGCGGGCGTCCGGCTCAATGAACAGGCTGACGCGGATGCCTGCATCTGTCAGCCGGGTGACAATAGGGGCCAGCTGGTTGTGGAGCCCCGCTGCATCCAGCCCGCCCTCTGTCGTGCGTTCGGCCCGGCGTTCGGGCACGATGCAGGCCGCATGCGGCTTATGACGCCGGGCAATGTCCAGCATCTCATCGGTTGCGGCCATCTCCAAGTTAATGGGAAGCCGCGTCTCGCGCATGAGCGTGTCGAGATCTGCATCTCGAATATGGCGACGGTCTTCGCGCAAATGGACGGTAATGCCATCGCCGCCCGCTTGCTCAACAATCTGGACCGCGCGGAACGGGTCCGGATGGTTGCCGCCGCGTGCGTTGCGAATGGTCGCAACATGATCAATATTGACGCCAAGCCGCAAATGGCCGCTCATGCTGCTTCCTTCCTGCTCCCCGGCTTAATGGCCGGGATTGCTTGGAGTTCAGGGGGCAGTTGATCTGGTTTATAAGTTGGCACGTCGAGCCGGATGAGGGGGAAAAATGGCACACCCAAATCGGCCGTGCCATTCGACCGATCGACGAGTGATGCCTCGGCAATCACTTCCCCACCTTCGCGCGCCACAGCGGCAATGGCTTCGCGGGAGGACAAGCCGGTTGTCACCACATCTTCAACCATCAGCACCTTCTGCCCCGGCTCCAGTCGGAACCCGCGACGCAAGCCAAAGACGCCATCGGGACGTTCAAGGAACAGGGCATCCTTGGCAAGGGCGCGTCCCATTTCATGGCCAATGATGATCCCCCCCATGGCCGGAGAAACAACAACGTCAATTGCGGCCCGAATCTCAGCGGGCAGCGACGCGGCGAGGGCCTCCGCCAGCCGGGCGGCTCTCGCCGGGTTCATGAGCACGCGCGCGCATTGCAAATAGCGCGGGCTTCTTAATCCAGATGAAAGAATAAAATGCCCCTCCAGCAACGCTTCTGCGTCCCGAAACTCCTGAAGAATGTCTTCGTTGGTCATATTGCCCCTGCCTGTTTGACGATAAATCGCCTCACCCGCCCAATAAGGTGGGTAGACGGCGGCGGCAATCCTGCGCAAAAAAGCTTTATGGGTTCTTGAGCCGTTGGACTTTGCCGCGTATAGGCCGCGGCGGAACGTCTCCTTCTGGCGGTTCCAGAGTCTTTTCCCGCCCGGAAATCCGGGCCGCAACATTGGACAAACAGGTAATGAAGAAGCTGAGATCTGCTCTGATCGCAATTGGCCTGGTGCTCGCACCAGCAGTCGCGATAGCGCAAGCAATGCCGGCTGCTCCGGCGCCAGTGGCTGCCGCAGCAGCGCCCGCCGCCGCCGCTGCCCCGCAAGCCGAAGCGGCCCCTGCGGCTGATGCGGTAAAGCCCGAGGCACCTTCCGCGCTGACACCGACTGCTGACATTGGTCAGCCCGTCGACGGCAAAATCGGGATTCAGCCGCAAGTCACGGCCAATGGTGAACGCGCGCAATGGCTGCATGACGCCATTTTGCTGCCCGTCATCACGGTGATCTCCATCTTCGTTCTGGGTCTCATGCTCTGGGCCATGGTGCGCTATCGGCGCGCGGCCAACCCCACGCCGTCCAAAACGACGCACAACACATTTATCGAAATTGTGTGGACGCTCATCCCGGTGCTCATCCTTGTTGCGATTGCCATTCCCTCGATCAGCCTGCTTGCCGCGCAGTATAAGCCGGCCGGCAAGGATGCCGTCACCATCAAGGTCATCGGACATCAATGGTATTGGTCCTATCAATATCCCGATCACGGCGACTTTGAAATCGTGTCCAACATGCTGACCGATGCGGAAGCATCCAAGCGTGGCGAGCCCCGTCTTTTGGCCGTGGACAACCGCCTGATTGTGCCCGTTGGCACCGAGATCAAGGCGATTGTCACGTCTGAAGATGTGATCCATGCTTTCGCTGTCCCTGCATTTTGGACAAAAATGGATGCTGTTCCCGGCCGCCTGAACGAAGTGACGTTCAAGGTGGAAAAGGAAGGCGTCTATTACGGCCAATGCTCCGAATTGTGCGGCGCACGTCACGCCTTCATGCCGATTGCGGTTGAAGTCGTGTCGAAGGAAAACTTCGCGCGCTGGGTCGCCTCAAAGGGCGGCAAGATGCCGGGTGCTGAACCCGTCGCCGCGCCAGCTTCGGCCGCTACTCCCGCTGCTGCCCCTGCTGCTGCTCCGGCTGCCGCAGACGGCGCGAATGAAACTGCACCGGCTGCCCCCGCAGCCGCCACCAAGGCGTAAAGACCATGACGACTATCGCTGCTTCGCACGATCATGCCCATGAGCATGAGGATCACCTGCCGGGCTTCTTTGCCCGTTGGTTCATGTCGACCAACCACAAGGATATTGGGACGCTCTATCTGATTTTCGCGATCATCGCGGGGATTATTGGCGGCGCTATTTCCGGTATGATGCGCGCTGAGCTCGCACAGCCGGGCATCCAATATCTGACCACGTGGGCGTCCATGATGGAAGGGCAGGGCGCAAGCCTCGACCAAGCCTATCATATGTGGAACGTGTTGATCACTGCCCACGGCCTGATCATGGTCTTCTTCATGGTTATGCCCGCCATGATTGGCGGCTTTGGCAACTGGTTTGTGCCGATCATGATCGGGGCACCAGACATGGCCTTCCCGCGGATGAACAATATTTCCTTCTGGTTGCTTGTTCCGGCATTCATCCTGTTGCTCGGTTCGGCCTTTGTGCCGGGTGGTACAGGTCTGGGTGCGGGCACGGGCTGGACGGTCTATGCGCCGCTTTCAACCTATGGGTCGCAGGGGCCATCGGTTGATATGGCGATTTTCTCGCTCCACTTGGCGGGCGCAAGCTCGATCATGGGCGCGATTAACTTCATCACGACCATCTTCAACATGCGTGCCCCCGGCATGACGATCCACAAGATGCCCTTGTTCGTTTGGTCGGTGCTCGTCACAGCCTTCTTGCTGTTGCTCGCCCTTCCGGTCCTAGCCGCAGCCATCACCATGCTTCTGACGGACCGCAATTTCGGAACGACATTCTTCGATCCGGCCGGCGGCGGGGATCCGGTGCTTTATCAGCATCTGTTCTGGTTCTTCGGCCATCCTGAAGTGTACATCATGATTTTGCCGGGCTTCGGCATTGTCAGCCAGATCATCGCCACCTTCTCGAAAAAGCCTGTCTTTGGCTATCTCGGCATGGCCTATGCCATGGTCGCGATTGGCGTGGTTGGGTTTGTCGTGTGGGCGCACCACATGTTCACCGTCGGTCTCGACGTGAATACGAAAATGTACTTCACAGCCGCCACAATGGTCATCGCGGTGCCAACGGGCATCAAGATCTTCTCTTGGATCGCAACCATGTGGGGTGGCTCCATCCGCTTCACCGTTCCGATGGTATGGTCGCTCGGCTTCATTTTCATGTTCACCGTTGGTGGCGTGACGGGGGTTGTCCTCGCCAATGGCGGCATCGATAACTACATGCACGACACCTATTACGTCGTGGCGCACTTCCACTATGTGTTGTCGCTTGGTGCGGTCTTCGCGCTGTTTGCCGGCTTCACCTATTGGTTTGCGAAGATGAGCGGACGCCATCTATCTGAAGCGCTTGGCCATCTGCATTTCTGGATCTTCTTCATCGGCGTGAACCTGGTGTTCTTCCCGATGCACTTCCTGGGTCTGCAGGGCATGCCGCGCCGTTACCCGGATTATCCAGATGCCTTTGCCTATTGGAACCACATCGCGTCCTTGGGCTATGTCATCATGGCGGGATCGATGGTGATCTTCTTTGCAAACGTCATCTATGCTCTGGTTGCGGGCAAGAAGGCGGAAGGCAATTATTGGGGTGAAGGGGCAACGACGCTTGAATGGACACTTTCAAGCCCGCCGCCCTTCCACCAGTTCGAGACCCTTCCAAAGGTCGATTAAGGAAAGCGGCGTGGTTCGTTTTCCGGCCACGCAATATGTAAGGATCGTTCGGGACCGCACAGCTTGCGGCCCGGACAGTCCCAACCGGGTCCAAAACGGGTCTCTCCTTTTATGGCAAGCCTGAGTGTGACAAGCGTAGATACCCTTCCGGCGGATTGGCGCGACTTTCTTGCGCTGACAAAGCCGCGCGTGATGTCGCTTGTTGTCTTCACGGGCCTATGCAGCTTGCTTGCCGCGCCCATATCGATCCACCCTGTTTTGGGCTTTACAGCCGTGCTTTGCATTGCATTGGGTGCAGGGGCCGCAGGGGCCCTGAATCAATGGTATGAATCAGATATCGATGCCCTGATGAAGCGCACGGCCAATCGGCCCTTGCCCGCTGGGCGCATGGATCGCCAATCCGCGCTGCATTTTGGCGTTGGCCTCTCCTTTTTCTCTGTGTTGACCTTGGGGCTGGCGACCAATTGGGTCGCGGGCGCCATTTTGGCGGCTTCAATCCTGTTTTACGTTCTGATCTACACCGTTTGGCTGAAGCGCCGGACGCCGCAGAATATTGTGATTGGCGGCGCGGCAGGGGCCTTTCCGCCGATGATTGGCTGGGCGGCGGCAACCGGCAATCTCACTTTGCTGCCGATCTTGTTGTTCGGCATCATCTTTTTATGGACGCCGCCACATTTTTGGGCGCTCGCCCTGTTTGTGAAGACCGATTATGCCAATGCGGGTGTGCCGATGCTGCCCGTTGTCGCGGGTGAAAAGACAACACGTCATCATGTGCTGCTCTATACCTTACCCATGGTCGCGTGCGCGCTGGCACCTTGGGCTTTAGGTTTGCTGGGTGGGGTTTATGGCGTGTCATCCATTCTGCTGAACCTTGTCTTTCTTGCTCTTGCTGTGCGTGTTGCATTTCGCCGCACGGGTGAGGCAGATGGCATGGGCGCGGAAAAGGCGCTCTTTGCCTTTTCGATTTTCTATCTCTTTGCTCTTTTCGCAGCGGTTGCTGCAGACCGGATGATGTCAGCATGACCCAGCCTGATGATGAGTTTAATCGCCGCAGGCGGCAACGCTCTCTGGTGACAGCCGGGTTGCTGATCGCCATGTGCCTTCTCTTTTATTTCATCACATTGGTGAGGATTCAGGGATGAACAGGATAACGCGTACAGGTTTGTTGGCCGCTAGTTTGGCCTTTGGCATGGTCGGCGTTGGTTATGCCAGCGTGCCCCTTTATCGCCTCTTTTGTCAGGTGACGGGGTTTGCCGGAACAACGCAAAAGGGCATTGGGATGCAGGCGCCCGGCGCAGTTGCTGGGAAAACCATGTCGATCCGTTTTGACTCCAATCATGCGCCCAGCCTTCCTTGGACATTTGCCCAGGAATCCAATCGGGAATTGGTGACGATCGGCGCGCAGGATATCACCTTTTACACGGCCAAGAATCTCTCCGATAAGCCAGTAACCGGCACGGCGACTTTCAATGTCACCCCCTCTCAGGCCGGGAAATATTTCACGAAGATTCAATGCTTCTGCTTTACCGAGCAGACGTTGCAGCCGGGCCAAGAAGTGCGGATGCCGGTCATCTTCTTCGTTGATCCTGCGATCTTAAATGATCCGGAAGCGCGCAAAATTCAAGAAATCACGCTCAGTTACACATTCTATCCGGTGGACGAGCGCAAAAAGCAGAGCTAAGCGACAATCGATTTTACAGGGAAAGTTGATCACCATGGCAGGTGCAAAGAACCACGATTATCATATCCTTCCGCCGAGCATCCATCCGTTCTTCGGGTCGATGGCCTCTCTGCTCGCCTTTGGCGGCCTCGTCATGTGGATGCACAAGATGCCTTATGGCGGTCTGGTGGCCTCCATTGGTTGGATCGGCATTCTCTACACATTCTACGCCTGGTGGTCGGATGTGGTGAAGGAAGCCCAGAGCGGTGATCATACCCCCGTTGTGCAGCTGCACCTGCGCTATGGCATGATTTTGTTCATCGCTTCTGAAGTGATGTTCTTCGTTGGTTGGTTCTGGGCTTGGTTTGATTTCTCGCTCTTCCCAGAGCCGATCCAGCTGATTGACGGCGCTGTGGAGCGGGTTGCTGGCGCAACATCTGTTACGCAGGTGGTTGGCGCTTGGCCGCCCAAGGGCATCGAAGTGATCGACGCCTTTGGTTATCCCTTGCTGAACACGCTCATCCTGCTGTGCTCTGGCACGACAGTTACCTGGGCGCATCATGCCCTGATCAACAATGAACGTGGGGGCGAAATGCGCGGCCTTTGGGGTGCTATTGGCGTTGGTGCCAATGACAATCTCAAAAAGGGCCTGTGGGTAACCGTCTTGCTGGGCCTGTTGTTCAGCTCGGTTCAGGTCTATGAGTATGTCCACGCACCCTTTGCCTTTAAGGGGCTGAACTATAGCGCGGCCTTCTACATGGCGACGGGCTTTCACGGCTTCCACGTGCTGGTCGGTACGATCTTCCTGATCGTCTGCCTTGTGCGCGCCTATAAGGGCCATTTTACCCCACGCCAGCATTTCGGCTTTGAAGCAGCTGCTTGGTATTGGCATTTTGTCGATGTCGTCTGGCTGTTCCTCTTTGTCGTCGTATACGTCTGGGGCGGTTGGGGCGCACCGGTTCACGGCTGATCATGACCGATTGGCAAGCCCCCGATACGACCCAGGCGTCGATCCGGGGGCTTTGTCCACGCTGCGGCGCCCCGACTTTGTTCGCGGGCGCCGTTCGCTTTTCGGAGGCATGCCCTCAGTGCAAGCTCGACTTTAGTCAGTTTAATGTGGGCGATGGCCCGGCGGCTTTCCTCATCATGATCGTCGGCGCGATCGCTACAATCGGGGCGGTCATGCTGGAGCTTTCTGCCGAGCCGCCCTTTTGGGTCCATATCCTGATTTGGGTGCCACTCACGGCCGCGCTGGTGGTGGGGTTGCTGCGTCTCGCCAAAGGTGCGCTCTTGGTGCTGGAATATCGCAACCGTGCCCATGAAGGGCGGATTGTCTCTTGAGGCGCATTCCCATCCTCGCAACTTTGGTCGTCGCGCTGGCCATTGCGACCATGATCGCGCTTGGCCTGTGGCAGCTGGATCGGCGGGCCGAAAAGGAAGCGCAACTGACCGTCTATCGCGCCAATCTTGGCCAGCCCGCCATTGCTTTCCCCACCGCAGTCCCCATTCCGGATATCGCCCTGTTTCGCCGATCCTCGGCCCTATGTTCGTCAGTCACAGGCTGGCAGACACAGGCGGGACGGTCGGCCAAGGGCATTTCGGGCTATCGCTGGATCGCGACCTGCCCGGGCCTCATCGTCGATATGGGTGTCACGCGGGATCCCAAGACACGCCCTTCCTGGTTGGGCGGGCCTGTGACGGGCGTTATCACGACGGAACCGAGCCACACCAGCCTGCTCAGCCGTATGGGCGGTAAAGAGGCGGCGTTGAGGCCCATGCTGGTCT
>CAMAQU010000007.1 GCA_945860425.1 Sphingomonas paucimobilis | reverse complement strand
GCCCGGTATCGCATCACCGATCCGCTCAAAATGTATAAGACGGCACGCACAGAAGAGCGTTTGGCCGATGCCTTGCGCCCCCTGTTGGGATCATCGCTGCGCAATGAACTTGGCAAGGAACCCTTTGCCGCAATGCTCAGCCCAGAACGCGGCAAGGTGATGCAGAATATCCGCGATGGGCTGAACCGTCAGGCGCGCCAATATGGGGCCGAGATCATCGACGTGCGTATTAAGCGCGCGGATCTGCCCAAGGGCGCCGCTCTGGAATCCGCCTTCCAGCGGATGCGCACCGCGCGTCAGCAAGAAGCCGCAACCAAGCGCGCGGAAGGGTGGAAGCAGGCACAGATTATTCGCGCCAATGCCGATGCAGAAGCCGCGAGCATCTATTCCGCCTCGTTCGGCAAAGACCCCGGCTTTTACAATTTCTACCGGGCCATGCAGTCTTATCGCAGCACATTTGGCGTCGATGGCACAAAGCCGGAAGGCTCCACCACGCTTATCCTGTCGCCGAACAATGAGTATCTGCGCGAGTTTAGAGGCGGACGATAAATCGCATTGCGGTGCGCCGGGTTGTTCAATTTCGGTTCATCCCGGCCGCTGCAATTACAATTTAGTCGATTGATTTAAGACAATTTAAGAGGAGGCTTTCCAACGTGCGCTATGCCTATGCCATGACTGCGGCGCTGCTTTTGGGCGGCACGACCGCAACACTCGCACTGCAATCTGCCGCCGCATCCCAGACGGCGCAAAATGAACCCGGTGCGGTAACAGCAACCACAGCCCCGCGCCCCGGCGCGCCGATGAGCTTTGCTGATCTGGCCGCCCGCCTGCAGCCCGCCGTCGTCAATATTTCGACGCGCCAGAAAGTACAGGTCGGTGGGAATAACCCTTTTGCGGGCACACCCTTTGCCGATTTGTTCGGCGGTGGTCAGGGCCGCCCTGTCACGCGAGAGGCCCAGTCGCTCGGCTCAGGCTTTGTGGTGTCGGCGGATGGCTATATTGTCACGAATAACCATGTTGTCTCTCCGGGAGAACGCGGTGCGGCGGTCAGCTCCATCACCGTCACCTTCCCCGATCGCACCGAATATGCAGCAAAGCTGGTCGGCCGAGACCCGGCATCTGATCTGGCCGTGCTTAAAATTGAGGGAAAGAACCGTCCCTTTGTCCGCTTTGGGGACAGCGCCCAGACGCGCGTTGGCGATTGGGTGGTGGCCATTGGCAACCCCTATGGCCTTGGCGGCACCGTGACAGCAGGGATTGTATCTGCCCTCCACCGCAATATCGGGTCCGGCCCGTCCGACCGTTATATTCAGACCGATGCCTCCATCAATCAGGGCAATTCGGGTGGCCCGATGTTTGATATGAACGGCAATGTCGTGGGCATTAACACGGCGATCTTCTCCCCCACCGGGGGCAATGTCGGCATTGGCTTTGCCATTCCATCCGAAGTCGCCGCCCCGATTATTGAGACGCTGAAATCCGGCGGCAAGGTGAAACGCGGCTATCTGGGTGTTGGTATTCAGCCCTTGGATGAAGGCGCAGCGGATGCCCTTGGTCTTGCCAAAAATCAGGGTGAGTTGATTGCCCGGGTTGAGCCGAATGAAGCCGCCGCCAAGGCGGGCATTCGCGAAGGCGATGTCGTTGTCCGCGTGGCGGGCCGCGATGTGACACCCGACCAGACCCTGTCCTTCATCATTGCCAGCCAAAGCGTGGGCGCTCGTGTGCCCATTGAGGTGATCCGCAATGGCAAGCGCATGACCTTTACAGCTGTTTTGGGTGAACGCCCGCCAGAAGATAGGCTGGCAGCCATTGGCAATGGGGAACCGGGCCTTGACCCCGAAGATGAGAAAAGCACCGAAAATGCAACGCGCGGATCAATTGGTCTGGCGGTTCAGGCGCTGACGCCGGAAATCGGGCGACAGCTTGGTCTGGCCATTGTGCCGCGCGGTGTTGTGGTGAGCGCGGTCGACCCAGACAGCGATTCTGCCGCCAAGGGGTTGCGCCGCGGCGACATTGTTTTGACCGCAAACCAGCAGCTAACAACCAATCCGGCAGAGCTGAGTCAAATTTTGGCCGCCGCCAAGAAGGCCGGCCGATCCAATGTTCTGCTCTATGTGCAGCGGGCCAATATACCGCCGCGCTATGTGGCGGTGAAGTTCCGCTAAGGACTTTTCCTGAGACTTTCAAAGGGCGTTGGTCATCCGGCCAGCGCCCTTTTTCTTTGCGCGGTTCAGCCGAAGGGCACGACCTGATTATCGGCATCATGGCCAATATCGGCACGGCCGAGATAGGGGATGCCAGATTGCGCACACCAATGGCGCGCCACCTCTTCTTCCGTCAGCACAAAATCGGGATCATTATCGGGCACATCGCTGCACCGACCCAGCATCAAGCCAGCGATTTTGCGGATGCCGGGGTTTGACGTCACATGAAACAGGCTGCGGTCGATGCGGTACATATATTCGCCAACCTCTTCGATCATCAGAACATGGTCCGACAGATCGGGCTGCAGCGCAGTTCCCAAAACTTGGCTGAGGATCGTCAGGTTGAAGGCCGCGCGCTTTTGGCTTCCCGCGCTCTGCTCTGGGTTCATGAGCCAAGATAGGCCGCGCAAGACGGCGGCCTCCCCGCCTGTGCGCTTCAAGTCGCTGGGCATGGGGCCATGCGCGACCCGGCCGATCCCCTTGGCATAAAGCCCAGCGAGCAGAAATCCAGCGTCGCTATAGCCCAGATAGCTTTTGTCGCCCGCCGCAGACGTCAGCCGCGGCAGCGCAAGCTCTGCAATGCGACACGCGCCATAGCCGCCGCGCGCGAACCATATGGCATCGATAGACGCGTCATTAGCGAATTCCACAAAGGCATCGGCGCGCGCGGCATCTGGCCCGGCAAAATGCCCCGCGCTCAAGAAACATTGGGGATGGATGACGAAGTCCGGCGCGTCTTGGCCATAGGCTTTGCGCGCCAACATGGGCAATTGGTCGGCAACTGCCGGGTCCAGCGAGCAAGAGGGGGCAAGGACACCAATTCTCATGGCTTAATCCTGATTGTGGGGAAGGGGTCGCATTTATCCGGGTCAGCGGCTTGAAGACCGCGCCGCAGCCAGGCCAGTCTTTCCGTCAAAGATCCAAGCGCAAATTGCTCTGGCACAAGGCGGCCCGACCCCAATTTGGGCAAGCTATCCTCCGCCACCCGATGCGCGGCGCGCAACCCGGCTTCCAGCTTATCGCCTGTCAGAAGGTCTTTATGCTGCGCGGCCCAGACACCGGCATAGCAATCCGCCTGCACTTCCTTTGCAATTCGCAACTTGGTCTTCTCCGCCTCTGGCAGCTTTGCGTCATACTGCTCCACCTGATCGACAATGCCTGTCACATATTGAATGTGATGGCCAACCGCATGCGCGATCACATAGGCTTGGGCAGGTTTTCCAACGGCGCCAAATCGCTGAGAGACTTCGGTCGTGAAATCCATATCCAGATAGATTTTCCTATCCGTCGGGCAGTAAAAAGGGCCGCTCGCCATGGGTGCGGCGCTGCATCCGCTGCGTCCCTGACGCGTGTAGAAGACAAGCTCTGGCCCCTGATAACGGCCCGGTGGAAAGGCCTTGGCCCATGTCGCATTGGCAGAGGTGAGGAGCTGGCACGCATAGGTTGTGGCAGTGGTTTTGACTTCGCACCCATAGGTGCCCGGCGCCTTCCCCTGTTCCGGCGCCTTTTGTGCACGGTCAACCCGAGGCTTCTCTCCCCCACCCAAAAATGAGAGCGGATTAAATCCGAAGAGAAGGGCAGATAAAATCAAACCAATCAGCCCGAATAGGCCCAGCACGTACCGACCCGTCCCGCGCTTCGGTTGTTCAGCGTCATCCCTGTCATCAAGAGGCATTGTTCCATCCTCACATGCTTGGTGAAAGACATTGCACCGACGGCGCAGGTGATGCAATCGCAACCCATAACCATCAGCAGGAGTTCCGCCATGATCCTTAAGGGAAAAACCGCCCTCATCACAGGCTCGACATCGGGCATAGGTGCTGCGTGCGCGCAGGCCTTGGCCGCCGAAGGCTGTGCGATCATGATCAATGGCTTTGGCGATGCCAGCGCCATCGAAGCGCAGCGTCAGCAGCTGGAAGCACTAAGCGGGGCCAAGGCCCTTTGGTCAGGCGCGGACATGACCAAACCCGAAGACATCGCCGCGATGGTTCAGCACTGCCATGACGCGCTTGGTGGGCCAGATATTCTGATCAACAATGCGGGCATTCAGCATGTGGCGCCCGTTGATGAATTTCCCTTGGACAAATGGGATCAGCTGATTGCGATCCTCTTGTCTGCGCCCTTTCATGCCATACGCGCGGCCTTGCCCTTTATGAAGGACAAGGGCTGGGGCCGGATCATCTCCACCGCATCTGCCCATTCGGTCGTCGCCAGCCCGAACAAGTCCGCCTATAATGCAGCCAAGCATGGCCTGATGGGCCTGACGCGGACCGTCGCCCTCGAAGTTGCGCAAAAGGGCATCACGGTAAACTGCATCTCACCCGGCTATGTCTGGACGCCGCTGATTGAAAACCAGATCCCCGATACCATGCGCACCCGCGACATGACGCGCGATCAGGTGATTAACGACGTTCTACTCGGCGCCATTCCGCAAAAGCAGTTTGTAATGCCCGATCAAATTGGGGCGATGGCGCTGTTCCTCTGCCGCGATGAGGCCAGCGCCGTCACGGGTAGCAATATGATGGTCGATGGCGGCTGGACTGCTCAATAGGCGACGTCGGCCCTCCCCCAACCCCTCCCGCGTGCGGGAGGGGAATGAGACTTAAGCGGCGGAACGCAGCTTTAGTCGCAATGGGGTGGGCATAGGCCCAATTAACCGCGCAGATCCGGCGGGGTGGCCTCTTCGCGCAGCAGGGCAATCGCCTCCTCAACTGTCATGATGCGCTGGCCTTCTGAACCCAGCGTGCGGATGGCGACCTTGCCTTCTTCCGCCTCACGCATCCCGACGACCAAGAGGTGCGGCACTTTCGCCAGCGAATGTTCGCGCACCTTATAGTTGATTTTTTCATTGCGCAGATCGGTGTCGACGCGAATGCCAGCGGCGGCCAGCTTCTCGGTCACGACCTGCGCATAGCCATCTGCATCTGAAACAATGGTGGCGACCACGGCCTGCACCGGGGCCAGCCAGGTCGGGAAGCGTCCGGCATAATGTTCAATCAGAATGCCGATGAACCGCTCATAAGAGCCGAAGATCGCACGGTGGAGCATCACGGGGCGATGCTTGTCCCCATCATCACCGACATAGGTTGCGTCCAGCCGTTCGGGCAGAACCCGGTCTGACTGAATGGTGCCAACTTGCCAGGTGCGGCCAATGGCATCGGTCAAATGCCATTCCAGCTTGGGCGCGTAAAATGCGCCTTCTCCCGGCAATTCTTCCCAGCCATATTCGGCGGTGGCGAGACCTGCACGAACAACGGCATCGCGCAGCTCATTTTCCGCCTTGTCCCAATCCGAGTCGCTGCCAAACCGCTTTTCAGGGCGCAGGGCGAGCTTGATCGAATAGGTGAAACCAAAATCCTTATAGATACGGTCGGCCAGAGCGCAGAAATCCTGCACTTCGGCGACAATCTGATCTTCGCGGCAGAAGATATGCGCGTCATCCTGCGTGAATTGGCGCACACGCATCAGGCCGTGGAGCGCGCCATGCGGTTCGTTGCGGTGGCAGCAGCCATTTTCATAAATGCGCAACGGCAGGTCACGATAGCTCTTAATCCCCTGGCGGAAGATGAGGACGTGCGCGGGGCAGTTCATCGGTTTCAGCGCCATCCAATCGGCGTCGCCGGAAATAACCGGGCCTTCATCCTCAGTATTCGGCACTTCGTCTGGGATGACGAACATGTTTTCGCGATATTTGCCCCAGTGACCGGACTGTTCCCATTGGCGGGCATCCATCACCTGCGGCGTTTTCACTTCGCGATAGCCGGCCGCATCAATTGCCCGGCGCATATAGGATTCAAGCTCACGCCACACGCGAAAGCCATTGGGATGCCAAAAGACAGATCCATGGGCCTCTTGCTGCAAATGGAACAAGTCCATCTCATTGCCCAAGCGGCGGTGGTCGCGCTTGGCGGCTTCTTCCAGCCGGGTCAGATGCGCATCGAGCTGCTTCTTGTTGAGCCAGCCGGTGCCATAGACACGGCTCAATTGTGCATTCTTCTGATCCCCGCGCCAATAGGCGCCCGAGACGCGCGTCAGCTTAAAAGCCTGCGGGTCCAGCTTGCCGGTGGAGGCCAAATGCGGCCCCCGGCACATATCCATCCAATTGTCGCCCGACCAATAGACGCTGAGTTCTTCGCCTTCGGGAAGTTCGCCGGCCCATTCAGCCTTGAAGGTCTCGCCCTCCGCCGTCCAGCGCGCGATCAGATCAGCCCGGCTCATCACTTCGCGGCGGAGCGGTTTGTCCGCTGCAATGAGTTCCCGCATCTTGGCTTCGATGGCGGGCAGATCATCCTCGGTAAAGGGGCGCTTGGGCGCGAAATCATAATAAAAGCCATCATCGGTCGATGGGCCAAAGGTGATTTGCGTACCGGGAAACAGCGCTTGAACCGCTTCGGCCAAAATATGCGCAAAGTCGTGCCGGGCAAGGTCGAGCGCATCGGCCTCATCGCGCGACGTGACGAGCGCCAGCTCCACATCCGTGTCCAAGGGGCGGGTGATATCGCACAAATCGCCATTCACGCGCGCGGCTATGGCGGCCTTGGCAAGGCCGGGGCCAATGGCGGCAGCAACATCAGCAGGCGTTGTGCCTTTTGGCATTTCCCGAACGGAACCATCGGGCAAGCGGATTTTGAGCATCTCAGTCATAGCGGCGGCTATGCCCTGCCCGCTGCGATCAATCAACCAATGGCTGCGGCTTTCGCGGCTTAAGGCACCAAAATTGTGTCTTCTGCTATGGGCAGCAAGTCGGGATAATCGCGGGTGAAGTGCAATCCGCGGCTTTCCTTGCGCTCCAATGCGGATCGGATGATGAGATCGGCGACTTCAACCAGATTGCGCAGTTCGATCAAGTCGGGCGTCACGCGGAAATGGCTGTAATAATCGGCCACTTCCTGCCGCAACAAGTCGATCCGGTGCTTGGCGCGTTCCAGCCTTTTGGTCGTGCGGACGATGCCAACGAAATTCCACATAAACTGGCGGATTTCGCGCCAGCATTGGTGGATCACAACTTCCTCATCACTGTCCGCCACACGACTTTCATCCCAGGGACGAATTTCTGGCGGCACAGGCAGATTATCCCAATTGGCCGTTATGTGGGACGCGCAGGCGACGCCAAAGACCAGACATTCCAGCAGAGAATTAGAGGCAAGGCGGTTTGCGCCATGCAGCCCGGATTGCGTGACTTCGCCCGCTGCGTAAAGCCCGGGGGCATCTGTCCGCCCGTCCATATCCACAACTACACCGCCGCAGGTATAATGTTGGGCGGGCACAACGGGGATGGGCTCGCGCGTCATATCAATGCCGAGCGCGAGCAGCTTGTCATAAATATTTGGGAAATGGCTGCGGACGAATTCAGGGTCCCGATGGCTGATGTCGAGGTGCACATAATCCAGCCCGAGCCGCTTAATCTCATGATCTATGGCCCGCGCTACAATATCGCGCGGGGCAAGCTCTGCCCGCGCATCAAAGCGGGGCATGAACCGTTCGCCTGTCGTCGGGAGTTTCAGATGCCCACCTTCGCCCCGCACGGCTTCGGTGATCAGGAAATTCTTGACCTCCAAATTATAGAGGCAAGTCGGGTGGAACTGCATAAACTCCATGTTTGAGACACGGCATCCAGCGCGCCATGCCATCGCAATGCCATCCCCGGTCGCCCCTCTGGGAGCCGTGGAATAAAGATAGGTGCGCCCGGCCCCACCGCTTGCCAAAATGGTGGCGCGCGCGGTGAAGGTCTCCACCCGTCCCGTCTGGCGGTTGAGCGCATAGACGCCGTGAATGCGCCCACTGGTTGAAAAGCGCTTTTGGTGGCGGCCCAGAATCAAATCGATCACCACCCGGTCGGGCACCAAGGTGATGTTCGGGTGCGCTTGGGCTGCCTGCTCCAAGGCCTGCTGCACAGCAAAACCTGTGGCGTCATTGACATGGACGATCCGGCGGTGGGAATGCCCACCTTCGCGCGTCAAATGCCAATGCTGATCCGCCCCGAGATCAAAGGGCACGCCCAGATCCGCCAGCCGCTGGATCGCCGCGGGGGCCTGTTCCACAACATGTTCAACGATGCGCCGGTTGTTGAGACCAGCACCTGCGACCATCGTGTCGTCTATATGGCTTTCAAAGGTGTCGGTGGTTTCCAGAACCGCGGCAATGCCGCCCTGCGCCCAGCTGGTCGCGCCATCCGAAATGGCCCCTTTGGCCAGCACCGCCACTTTGCAATGCTGCGCCAATTCCAGCGCCGCCGTAAGCCCCGCCGCGCCGGAGCCAATAACGAGGACGTCCGCGTTCACGCAGCGCGGGTGAGGTTGAGGAAGACATGTTCCAAATCGGCCTCCCGCGTGGACACATCGGCAATGCCAAAGCCTGCCGCCTGCACCGCGCCCAGAACATCGCCTGCATTGGCATGGGCTTTGGAATAGGTGATGGCGAGAACCCGGCCCGCCTTCACCTCAACCTTTTGGAACAAGGGAGAGCGCGGCGCGACATCAACATCGCGGTCGAGGGTAATCACAACGACCTTTTCCTGCGCCATATCCACCAAGTCGCGCGTCGTCTTATTGGCGATCAGCGTGCCATTGTTGATAATGGCAATGCGATCACATAATTCCTCGGCTTCTTCGAGATAATGGGTGGTGAGAACAATGGTCACGCCCCGTCGATTAAGCTCGCGGACATACGCCCAAAGCTGCTGGCGCAATTCAATATCGACACCGGCTGTCGGCTCATCCAGAACCAAAATGGGCGGCGAATGGACCATCGCCTTGGCCACAAGAAGCCGCCTTTTCATCCCGCCGGAAAGCGTGCGGGCATAGGCATGCGCCTTATCCGTCAGGTGGACGGCCTCCAGCAATTCCATCGAGCGGCGGTCGCCCTTTTTGACGCCATATAGCCCGGCCACATTTTCCAGCGTTTCAAAGGGCGTGAAAAAGGGGTCGAACACAATTTCCTGCGGCACGATGCCGATGGAGTTTTTTGCGTTGCGGGGATGCGCGTCAATATCAAAGCCCCAGATGCTGGCCCGGCCCGACGTCTTGGTCACCAACCCGGCCAAGATGTTAATCAGGGTTGATTTGCCCGCGCCATTTGGGCCGAGCAGCCCAAAAATGGACCCACGCGGCACTTCAAAGGAAACGCCTTTCAGCGCTTGCTTTCCCCCGGCATAGGTTTTCTCAACAGTGTCGATGGTGATGGCGGCTTCAGTCATCCTCTGGCTTTAGCGGTTCTAAGGTCAGGGGGAAAGTAGCCTGTCGACCAGATAGGTATCCACTTTTGCGCGTTGCGCCCGCGGCGCGCCATTGCTATCGCCGCGCTCATGATTAAGCCGCCTGAAACCACTTTCGTTACCTCTCACCGCGTGTCGTGCGATGGCGCGTCCGACATTCCGGGTGGTGCGGCCCTTGGGCATCCGCGCGTCTGGCTCGAAATCGACGAAAAAGGCTTTGTCGAATGCGGCTATTGCGACAAAAGATTCGTCCTCAAAGGCGGACCTGCCGACACGCAATAATGTCTGCTGAAGCGCAGGCATAGGCTTTCGCCCTGTTCAGCGGCCTATGGCTTTCCTATATGGGACTGTATGACCTTTTCCACTGATCCCCGCCGCTTCCTCTATCATGATGGACTGCTTGATCCCGATACCGCGCGTCAGCTGACCTCTGACTTGCTCAAGCGGTGCGATGATGGGGAACTTTACCTGCAATATCGCGCGTCAGAAAGCTTTGGCTTTGATGATGGCCGCCTGAAAACAGCCGACTATTCGACAGATGCGGGCTTTGGCCTGCGCGGTGTGTCCGGCGAGATGACGGGCTTTGCCCATGCCAATGAAATCAGTGCAGCCGCCATTCGTCGTGCGGGGGAAACGCTCACCCTGTTGGATCCTGCAAAGACCGCAATGGCGGCCGCCCCCCGACAGAATAATCGTCACCTCTATACCGATGGTGACCCCATGGGCCTCATCCCCTTTGCCGATAAGGTGGCGTTGTGCCAGCAAATTGATGCCGCCGCCCGCGCGCGCGACCCGCGTGTCGCCCAAGTCACGGTTGGCCTGTCGGCAAGCTGGAGCGTCGTGGAAGTTGTCCGCGCCGATGGCTTTGTCGCAACCGACATTCGTCCGCTTGTGCGTCTCAACGTCAGCATTGTTGCCGAAGAAAATGGCCGGCGGGAAAGCGGCTTTTTCGGTCTGGGCGGGCGCTATCTTTATGATCGGCTGTTTGAACCCGCGACCTGGAATCGCGCCATTGATGAGGCCTTGCACCAAGCCGTTGTCAACCTGTCGAGCATTGATGCCCCGGCAGGGGAAATGACCGTTCTGGTCGGCCCCGGCTGGCCGGGCGTGTTGCTGCACGAAGCCGTTGGCTATGGCTTGGAAGGCGATTTTAATCGCAAGGGCACCAGCGTCTTTTCCGGCCGCATTGGGGAGCGGGTGGCTGCCCCCGGCGTCACGATTGTGGATAATGGCGCGATGGAGGCGCGGCGCGGTTCGCTCTCTATTGATGATGAGGGCACACCCACGCGGGAAAATATCCTGATCGAAGATGGCATTTTAAAAGGCTATATGCAGGATAGGCTCAATGCCCGACTGATGGGTGTGGAACCCACGGGCAATGGGCGCCGTGAATCCTATGCGCATGCGCCCATGCCGCGCATGACCAACACCTATATGAAGGATGGCACGGACGATCCGGCCGAGCTTCTATCGCGGGTGAACAATGGCATTTTCGACAAGAGCTTTGGCGGCGGTCAGGTCGATATCGTCTCTGGCAAGTTCGTGTTCAGTTGCACCGAAGCCTATCTGGTCAAGGACGGGAAAATTGGCGCGCCTGTGAAAGGCGCAACGCTGATCGGCGATGGTCCAACCGTGCTGAACAAGGTGATGGGCATTGGCAATGACATGGCGCTGGATGAAGGCGTCGGCATTTGCGGCAAGGGCGGGCAGAGTGTTCCCGCCGGTGTCGGCCAGCCGAGCCTTTTGGTCGAGGGCCTCACCGTGGGCGGGACTGCGGCCTAACCGCCGCCCCGCGCGCGCTCTGCCTATCTTGATCAGCAGTTGCGCCGCCGATCATAAACGCGGTCGCCCTTGTCATTTAAGTAGTAACAAAAGCCCTGATCATCCCGGATCCAACGCCGATTTTTGGCCGTCACAGCGCCAACCGCACCGCCAATAACAGCGCCCGCCACGGTCCCTTCAACGGGGCTGACTCCTCCGACCACGGCACCAACAGCGGCGCCACCAAGCGCCCCGATTGCAGCTCCCTGCCCTGCTGAGCGGAGTGTGCCATTTTCCTGTTGATTGGCGCAGGCCCCAAGCGTTGTGGCGGCAAGGGCCATCATCCCGATTTTCGCGATCCCGCGCATCGTTCATCTCCTTCATCTCTGGCCCAGCAATACCGGGTGATGAAAGAGCAACCGAACAAGGCCCGCCTTGTTCCCAAAATATGCCGCAGATTGCCTAGCTGTGTGGCCAAGCGATGATCAGAACATTGGCGAGAAGGACAAGCGCGGCAATGATCATCAGCCCGCCCTTGCGCCGCTCTTTGGCGGCGCGGATCAGGCGCACCCCGCCCCAGATCAGGGCGGCACAGGCAATAACGGCGATCGACAAGAGAATATCGGACATGAGAGAGTCTTTAGCCGGACATGACCGCGTCGAACAACTCTGGATCAACATTGCCGCCAGAAAGCAGGACGAGCGTACGCGCGCCCAACGTCACCTTACCCGCAAGCACTGCGGCAAGCGCAACCGCTCCGCCCGGCTCAATCCGAAGGCCAAGTTCTTCTTTGGCATAACGCATCGCGGCAAAGGTTTCCGCCTCGCGCACCGCCACACCCTCGGCCTGACGCGCCTTTAGAATGTCAAAGGTAATGGGCGCGACGCGCAAGGTCTGGATCGCATCACAGCGTGTCGGAGGCGGATTGGGGCCAACCGGGACGATCTCGCCGGTGCGCAGGGATTCGCCCATATCATCCCAGCCTTCTGGCTCTGCCAAGACGATCCGGGCCTCGGGCAGCGCCAGCGCCAACCCTGCGGCCAGCCCGCCACCGCCACAGGGCATGATGACAAGGTCAGGCGGGCCACGGCCTAAAGCCGCCATTTGGTCACGGGCTTCTAGCCCGGCGCTCCCCTGCCCTTCAACGACCCAAGGATCATCAAAGCTCGGCACCAAAATCGCGCCCCGTTCTGCCGCAATGCGCGCGGCAATTTCATCGCGCTTTTCCGTCATCCGGTCATAGAGGACAATGTCCGCGCCCAAGGCCCGGGTCCCCTCCAGCTTCACCTGCGGCGTATCGCGCGGCATAACGATGAGCGCGGGCATACCGAGCCGTTGCGCCGCCCATGCAATTCCTTGCGCGTGATTGCCGCTGGAAAAGGCAACGACACCCGCTGGGCGCTGCTCTTCTGAGAGATCTGACAACCGGTGCCAGGCCCCGCGCATCTTAAAGGCGCGCATGGGTTGTTCCGACTCACATTTGCACCACAAGGTCGAGTCGCCGACCCGAAGCGGCATAAGCGGGGTCGGCGGAACAAGCTGCGTCATTTTTTCATGGGCACGGTGCACGCCGGAAACCGCCGGTTTTCTGTCCTTTTCCACGCCGCGTTAACTCCCTGAAACCCTGATCTTTCTTCTACTTTACACAGGGGCGCGCAATTCATATACGCCCCCTCCGCTGCCCCATGGGGACTTCCAATAACCGCAAGGCAGCCTTTGTGAATGTCGAACTACCTTTTGGAGGTCCCTTGAGTTGTTTAAGCACCATAGCGCGCTGGGGCTAGCGACAGCCCTTCGTCCGGTTCAGCCGGTCACGCTCATCCGTCCGCACGCCGCAGAGCGCGCCGCCCGCTTCTTTGTTGAGAAGTTTCCGGGCAAGTCCCTCTATGCGGTCAAGGCCAACCCCTCCCCTGCGCTCATCGCGCTGTTGTGGGACAATGGGATCACGCATTTTGACGTCGCCTCGCTGAGTGAAGTTCGGCTGGTGCGGGACAATGCACCAGAGGCGGTTTTGTGCTTCATGCATCCGGTGAAAGCCGAAGAAGCAATTCGCGAAGCCTATTTCGATCATGGCGTGCGCACCTTCTCGCTCGACACCTCGGAAGAGCTGGACAAGATTGTCCGCGCAACCGACGGCGCGACCGACCTGACCTTATGCGTGCGCATTCGGGTGTCGTCCGATCATTCCAAGCTGAGCCTCGCATCCAAATTCGGCGCCGACCCGGCAGACGTGAAGCAGTTGCTGATCGATACCCGACAGGTGGCCGATGCGCTGGGCATTTGCTTCCATGTCGGCAGTCAGGCGATGACGCCGTCTGCCTATACCGAAGCGATGGAGCGGGTGCGGGCCGCAATTGTTGGCTCCGGCGTCACTGTGGATGTCGTCGATGTCGGCGGGGGCTTTCCCAGCGTTTATCCGGGCATGGAGCCGCCTGCTCTTGCCGCTTATTTTGACGCGATCCAACGCGCTTATGAGGATCTGCCCGTCAGCTATTCCTCGGAACTTTGGTGTGAGCCGGGCCGGGCCTTGTGCGCGGAATATTCGTCGCTGATCGTCCGAGTGGAAAAGCGCCGTGGCGAAGAGCTGTATATTAACGACGGGGCCTATGGCGCGCTGTTTGATGCAGCGCATGTCGGCTGGCGCTTCCCGGTTGCGCTGCTGCGCGAACAGGCGTCTGACACACGGGACATGCCATTCAGCTTTTACGGCCCGACCTGTGACGATATGGATCATATGGCCGGACCCTTCCTGCTGCCCGCCGATGTGCAGGCCGGGGATTATATCGAAATCGGGATGCTCGGGGCCTATGGCTGCGCGATGCGGACCGGGTTTAATGGGTTCACCAATGGCGCGACTTTTGAGGTCAGCGATGACCCTATGGCCACGCTTTATGACGAAGACAGGCAGGATCGGTTTTCGGCGAATGTCGTGAAGCTTTAGCTCCCCTCCCGCAAGCGGGAGGGGCTAGGGGAGGGCAAAGGCCTTCCCATAATGTCCCTTCTCACCTCCCCTAACCCCTCCCGCCTGCGGGAGGGGAATCCAAATGGAGTTTCAACGATGACCAACCCCCAAGTTAATGCCCAGCGCAAGGCAGAGCTGCTGTCGAGCACGGTTGAGCATATCGACATTAAGAGCTTCGACGCCCGCCCGATCATCGACCAGATGGGCAAGATGAGCTTCACCAGCCGTGACCTTGCGAACGCAACGGGCATTTATAATCAGATGCTGGCGGATAAGGATTGCACCATCTTCCTCGTCATCGCCGGCTCAACCTCGGCCGGCGGCTGTATGGATCTCTATGCAGAGCTGCTGCGCAACAATATGGTTGATGCCATTGTGGCGACCGGCGCCACCATCGTCGACATGGATTTCTTTGAAGGCTTAGGCCACAAACATTACCAAGCCCTCGAAATCCCCGATGATGATACGCTGCGCTCGCTCTATATCGACCGGATTTACGATACCTATATCGATGAAGAGCAACTTCAGGATTGCGATTTCACGATCAACAAGATCGCCAATGAGCTGGAACCTAAGGCCTATTCCAGCCGCGCCTTCATCCGCGAAATGGGTAAATATCTGTCCGAACATGGCAAGAAGGATAACAGCCTCGTCAAGCTTGCTTATGAGCATGATGTGCCGATCTTCTGCCCGGCCTTTGTCGACAGCTCAGCGGGCTTTGGTCTGGTCAAGCATCAGGTCGATCAGATGAAAGCGGGCAAGCCCTATTTGATGATCGATGCCGTGGCCGACTTCCGTGAACTGACGGACATCAAGATCAAGGCGGGCGAAACGGGCCTTCTCATGATTGGCGGCGGCGTGCCCAAGAACTTCATTCAGGACACGGTCGTCTGCGCCGAAATTTTGGGCCATGAAGATGTCGCCGTGCATAAATATGCCGTGCAGATCACCGTTGCCGATGTGCGCGACGGGGCCTGCTCCTCCTCCACGCTTCAGGAAGCCGCGAGCTGGGGCAAGGTGAATACCGGCATTGAACAGATGGTTTTTGCCGAAGCAGGTTCGGTCATGCCGCTGCTCGCGTCCGACGCCTATCATCGCGGCCATTGGAAAACGCGCGCGAAGCGCAGCTGGGCAAAACTCTTCTCCTAATCCTGCGGTGGCTCCGGGGTCGCGCTTTTGCTTGACCGCGGAGTCGCACTCAGGCAGCTTTCTCCCGCTAAATCCTCAATAGGGGGAGGGAGAGGGAAATGAGTGCACCAATTTTAGCGCCAGCCGCCGTGCTGGTGCTGTGGTCTGTTGTCATGCTGTACTGGATGGCGGGAACACGTATTCCGGCCATGGGCAAGAGCGGGGCAGATCTAAAGTCTGCAAAGCCCGGTGGTCGGGGTGTCGATCTAGAGGGCGTCCTGCCCGATACGGTCAACTGGAAAGGCCATAATTACGCGCATTTAATGGAACAGCCGACGCTGTTCTACGCCGCCATTGCCATTCTCGCGCTGGCAGGTGCGGGCGATGGGGTAAATGTGCAACTGGCCTGGGGCTATACCGGCCTACGCATTGCACACAGCCTGTGGCAGTCGCTGGTGAACACCATTCCCGTGCGCTTCGCATTATTCATTGCGTCCAGCCTGTGCCTGACGGTGCTGGCGATCAACGCCGTGCGCGTGACGCTTGGGGTTTAACAGGAGAGGAAAATCATGAACACAATAGCTGAAATTATGCAGCCCATTGCGGTGCTTGCCGCTTGGACAATGGTTATGTGGGTCTGGATGTATGTCACCCGCATTCCGGCCATGACCGCCGCCAAAGTTGATGCTGATGCACTGGTCCGTCAGGGCGGACAAAGCCTTGATCAACTGCTTCCGGCGAAAACGCAGTGGAAGGCGCATAACTATAACCATTTGCATGAAGCGCCGACGGTCTTTTACGCGGTCGCGCTTGCCCTTGCCCTCATTGGGCAAGGCGATGGCCTGAATGCGATGCTGGCTTGGTCCTATGTGGGCCTGCGCATTGCCCATTCGCTGGTACAGTCCACGATCAACAAGGTGATGGTCCGGTTCCTGATCTTCGCTTTGTCGAGCCTCGTGCTTATGGCACTGACGCTCCATCTGGTGCTCGCTGTATTCTAAGCGATCAGCCTTTTTGAAAAGCGGCGGCCAGTTCCACATGGGTTGACCAACGGAACTGGCCGACCGGCTGCACCCAGTCCAGACGATATCCGCCCGCCACCAGCATCGCTGCATCGCGCGCAAAGGTCGCCGGGTTGCAACTCACATAAGCGATACGAGCGACGCTCGATGCCGCAAGCTCGGCCACCTGCTCCTTCGCACCCGCGCGTGGGGGATCGAGCACGACCGCCTCAAATGCGCCAAGCTCGGCTGCCGTTAAGGGACGACGAAACAGGTCACGGTGCAGCGCCTTAACCAGCCGACCCGATCGGTTGGCTGCCGCCTGAAGCGCAAGGATGGCATCGCGCGCCCCTTCCACTGCCAGCACCTGCCCCGGCAAATCAAAAGCAAAAGTGCCCAGCCCCGCAAACAAATCAGCACTGCGTGTCGCTTCGCCAACAGCATCCCGAACGGCGGCCTGCAGCGCGGCCTGCCCATCGGCCGTCGCCTGCAGAAAGGCCCCTTCTGGCAAGCCGACAGCCACCCCGCCCAGCGCCACCGTCACAGGCTCAGGCTCCCACCGTGCAGTCGGGCCATAGCCTTCATCGAGCGAGAGGCGTGCCAGACCATGGGTTTGGGCAAAGCGGCTCAGCGCCTCGGCGGCGTCCAGCCCCTCTGCCTCAACCCCTGCGATCAACAGGTCGACGCCCTGATCCGCCAATGTCATCCGGATATTGGCGCCACGCCGATCCGCCAAACACAGGCCCAGCAAAGCGCGCAGCGGCTTGATCAGCGCTTCCAGTGCCGGATGCATGACCGGGCATTGGGCAAGATCAATGATGCGATGGCTTTTGGCGGCGTTAAACCCAAGCAAGATCTGCTTGCCCCGCCGTTCCGCGCGCAGAGAGACCCGCCGACGCGCCGACGCGGGCGACATATGCGGCACGCGTAGATCAAAACCTGTGACGCCCTGCGCACTGAGCGCACTCTCAATCCGATCGGTGATGAAGGCGGCAAGGCTCTCTTCATCAACATGTTGCAGCTGACACCCGCCACAGTCCGGGACATGACGACATACAGGCGTCACCCGATGCGGCCCGGCGGTCAAAACACCTGCCGCATCCAGCATATCGCCCGGCGCGGCCTGTGCCGCATAACGGCCAGAAGCGGTGACACCATCGCCCCGCGCGGCGAGCCGCAAAATGGGTTCGCTGCTCATGCTGTTTGCTCCAAAGCTTGGGGAAGGGCCGCGCACAGATCGTCTGCGATCAGCCAAGGCCCGGCGATCTGCGCCGCGCGTCCATGCAGCCAAATCGCCGCTTGCGCCGCTGAAAATCCGTCCAGTCCGCGTGCCAACATGGTCCCAACAATCCCCGCCAAAACATCCCCCGTCCCGGCACTCGCCAACCAAAAGGGCAGATGCGCGGCAAGGGCGGCCCGGCCATCTGGCCCGGCCAAAACTGTATCTGCGCCTTTCAGAACAACCGTCGCGCCACACAAGCTGGCCGCCTGACGCGCGCGATCCACCTTGCTGCCAGACAGAGTGCCAAAGGCGGCCTGAAATTCCCCTTCATGGGGTGTCAGCACACAAGGCGCGGCGCGGGATGTCAGCTGGTCTGGCGTGATCAAATGCAGCGCATCTGCATCCAGCACCACGGGAATATCAGTCGCAAGAACCCGATCAAGCAGCGCGCGTGCCGCGTCGCTCCGGCCAAGGCCCGGCCCAATGACAAGCGCCCCAGTTCTTGGATCGGCGAGCGCCGCATCGATCGATCGGTGAACAATCGACAAGGGGATTTGGGCGAAGGCCCCAGATTGCGCCCCAGCCAGCACCACATAACCCGCGCCACTGCGCGCGGCCGCCGTTGCGGCCAGGGCTGCCGCCCCGCCCATCTCCCCAGCAATTACCGAGACGAGCCCACGCGTATATTTATGATCGGCGGCAGTCGGGCGCGTAAGACGCGGACGGCCGACAACCGACAGGGCGCTCTGTGCCGCAATCCCAATATCGGCGCAGATGACATGGCCGCACAGCCCGGCAGAAGGATGGAGAAGATGGGCCGGTTTCAACGCCCCCAAGGCGATGGTCACATCGGCTTTTATAGCTCCAAAATCGGCCCCATCATCACTGCCCACCCCGCTTGGCACATCGGCCGCGAGGACAAAGTCCGCCTGCTGCCGCAATCGAGCAAGCTGGCCAGCAAGCCCTGCGTCCAATGGCCTATCGAGGCCTGTCCCAAAAACCGCGTCCAGCAGCACGGGGGCGGGGGCGGCTCTGTCGAGCGTCTCAACACTGCCCGACCATCCGGCGCGCGCACGACGCGCCACATCTGTTTTGGGTTCCCCAAATGCCGCAACACGCACATCAAGACCGCGCGCCTTTAGGATGGATGCGGCAACATAACCATCGCCGCCATTATTGCCGGGGCCACACAGGATGAGGGTCGGCTGCCCCCCACCAAAGCGCCAGACCGCCTCCGCTATGGCCGCGCCGGCGCGCGCCATCAGCGCATCGACAGACACACCGCTGGCCATGGTCGCGGCTTCAGCGGCCCGCATCTCAGCAGCCGTGAGGATAAATCCGGTCAGGGGATGCATCATGCTTTGCGCTTACGCCAAGATGCAGCCGGGGGAAACGGCGTTGCGCTTAACCCCGTCTGCACATGGGCGCTTAGATATCGGCGTAGACGTGGCTTTCGCCCGCAGCACCGGGGTGCGTGACCGCCCCTTGATAGGCCGGACCCACATTTTGCGCATAACGCCAGAGCGCGCCCGAGCCATAATCATTCTGACGCGGTGTCCAGACCTTTTTGCGCGCCTCCAGCACGGACGCATCCACCAACAGGTCGATGCTGCCTGTTTCGGCATCAATTTCAATCATGTCGCCATTTTCGACCAGAGCGATGGGGCCACACTCGGCGGCTTCCGGCCCGACATGGCCAATGCAGAAGCCGCGCGTTGCGCCAGAGAAGCGACCATCGGTGATAAGGGCGACTTTCTCCCCCATGCCAAGGCCATAAAGTGCTGCTGTGGTGGAGAGCATTTCGCGCATCCCGGGGCCACCCTTTGGCCCTTCATAGCGAATGACGATCACCGAGCCTTCGACAATTTGGCGCGCTTCAACAGCGGCAAAGGCATCTTCTTCGCAATCAAAGACAATGGCTGGCCCCTTGAACTGAAGCCGCGCCATGCCCGCGACTTTCACAATCGCGCCATTGGGGGCAAGGCTGCCGCGCAGACCGACGACGCCCCCTGTTGGGGAGAGCGGCTTGGTCGCGGGGTAAATGACCTTTTGATCCGGGTTCCAAGTGATCTCATCGATATTCTCACCCAAGGTTTTGCCCGTCACGGTCATGCAATCGCCATGAAGGAAGCCTTCGCCCAGCAAGGACTTCATGAGCATATAGACGCCACCGGCTTCATACATATCCTTGGCGACATAATTCCCGCCCGGCTTCAGATCGGCCATATAGGGCGTGGTCTTAAAGATTTCGGCCACATCAAAAAGGTCGAAGGAAATTCCGGCCTCATGCGCCATGGCGGGCAGGTGCAGGGCCGCATTGGTCGAACCGCCTGTGGCTGCGACAATGCGGGCGGCATTTTCAAATGCCTCCTGCGTGCAAATGTCCCGCGGATGCAAATTGCGGGCGAGCAAGTCCATCACTTGCGTGCCAGCGGCATGGGCAATTTGATCGCGCGTAGAATAGGGCGCAGGGGCCATGTTGGAATTGGGAAGCGACAGCCCAATGGCTTCGGCCACACAGGCCATGGTATTGGCCGTATATTGGCCGCCACAGGCACCGTGACCGGGGCAGGCTGCCTTTTCCAAGGCTTCCACTTCCGAGAGCGGGCAGGCGCCAGCTGCATATTTGCCGACAATTTCAAACACATCGACAACCGTGACATCGCGATCTTGATAGCGGCCCGGCAAGATTGACCCACCATAGACGAAGATGGAGGGTACGTTGAGGCGCAGCATCGCCATCATCATCCCCGGCAGCGATTTGTCACACCCGGCAAAGCCAACCAGCGCGTCATAGCAATGGCCGCGCACCG
>CAMAQU010000006.1 GCA_945860425.1 Sphingomonas paucimobilis | reverse complement strand
GCCGTCCTGCGAATGCGAGGCGCGGCCCATGAATGGCCAGATAGGTTCCGGCCATGTCGCCGTGCTAGCACCCCCGGGCGACAGCGGCAACAGCTTTACGTCTTCTGTCCAGTCCCGCCTCAGAACTCAAAAGCGGTTCCCACCCCCTTTATTTCCGGCTAGATGCCCGCTTCATGGCCGAAACCCTTCTCGCAAGAGCTTCCGACATAATGACGCGCCTGCGGCGCGATGCCGAAGTTGCGCGAGATTGGTTCCTTGAGCACTATGCCGAACCAAGGTTCCGGTTGGTTGTGCGGATCGCGGGAGCTGTGCTCCTAATCTATTTGCTATTCTGGGTTGTTTTTGCCCGCAATCTTCCGTCAGCAGAAAGCCTGCTGACCTATAAACCGCCGCTGCCCAGCTATGTCCGCGATGTGAATGGCGAACCCGTGCACAGCTATGCGCGCGAACGCCGGGTTGAGCTGCGTTATGAGGAATATCCAATCCTTTTGGTGAATGCCTTTCTGTCCGCCGAGGATAAGACGTTTTTCACCCATGGTGGCATTGACTTCCCGGGTCTCGCGGGGGCCATTTTTGATTATGCCAGCAAAATCGGATCGGGGGAGCGCGCGCGGGGCGGATCGACCATCACCCAGCAGGTGGCGAAGAATTTGCTGCTCGGGAATGAGTATTCGGTCACGCGCAAAGTCAAAGAAGCCATTTTGGCCCGCCGAATTGAATCGGTTTTGACCAAACCACAGATTTTGGAACTCTATCTCAACCAAATTCCACTGGGCCGGAACAGCTTTGGCGTGCAGGCCGCTGCGCGCGCCTATTTCAATAAAGATGTGGCCGATTTGGCGCTGCATGAAATGGCCTTTCTCGCCATTTTGCCAAAGGCCCCGGAAACCTATGGCCGCAAACGCAATGAAGGGCGCGCACTGGCGCGGCGCGATTATGTGCTGCGCGAAATGCTGGACAACGGCTTTATCACGCAAGGCCAATATCAGACCGCACGCGCCGCGCCGCTGGGCATTTTGCCGCGTGCTGCGACAGCCCCCAATCTCAATATGGGCGGCTATTTCCTTGAAGAAGTGCGGCGCGAGCTGATTGGAAAATTTGGCGAGACCGACGATGCCGGGCCCTATTCGGTTTATGATGGCGGCCTGTGGGTGCGCACCTCGATCAACCCAGATTATCAACGCTATGCTGAACAGGCGCTGCGTGATGGGCTGACCCGTTATGATGCGGGGAAAGGCTGGCGCGGGCCGATCACTAAGATTGAGGCCGGGGAAGGCTGGGCACAACGTTTAGCAGCCCTTAATCTGGGCGCTGGCTATCCGGATTGGCGCATTGCGCTTGTGCTCGGCAAATCGGGCGGTGCAGCTCAAATTGGTTTTGGGGATGGATCAACGGCCAGCCTGCCGGCCAGTGCGGCGGCCATGCCGCGGCGAGGGACCGCGACGGCCGCCTTTAACATGATGCGCACGGGCGATGTCATTGTCGTCAAGCGCGATGGCGCGTCATACGCGTTACGCAGCATTCCAGAAGTTTCGGGCGGCATGGTGGTGCAAGACCCGCGCACGGGCCGCGTCCTTGCGATGCAAGGCGGCTTTGATGTGCGCTTGGCCTCTTACAACCGCGCAACGCAGGCCAAGCGCCAGCCGGGATCCTCCTTCAAACCCTTTGTCTATGCCGCCGCGCTTGATGGCGGGATGACGCCTGCCGATATCATTATCGATGGGCCGTTTTGCGTCTATCAATCGGCCAAGCTGGGCCGCAAATGCTTCCGCAATTTTGACGGCGGCGGCTCTGGCCCGCGCACCATGCGCTGGGGCTTAGAACAGTCCCGCAATTTAATGACCGTGCGCGCTGCCTCGCAAACGGGGATGGAGCGGATCTCCAAAATGGCCGCGGCAGTGGGTGTCAGCCCGCCCGGGCAACCCTATCCCGCTCTGCTCTCGATCGCGCTGGGCGCTGGCGACACCAATGTGATGGATCTTGTAAACGCCTATTCCATCCTCGCCTCCAATGGACGGGAACGTAAACCGACCCTGATTGATTATGTGCAGGACCGCGATGGTAAAGTCCGTTTCCGCGCCGATACGCGCCGCTGCGATGGCTGTTTAGCGCCCGATTGGAATGGCCGCGCCATGCCGCGTCCACCCGCCCGCACCAAACAGCTGATTGATCCGCAAACGGCCTATCAAGTTGTCCATATGCTCGAAGGCGTTGTTCAGCGCGGCACCGCTGTGCAGCTGCGCGATATGAATAGGCCTTTGTTCGGCAAGACGGGCACGACCAGCGGCCCCACCAATGTCTGGTTCGTCGGCGGATCGCCGGATTTGATTGCCGGGCTTTATATGGGCTTTGACCAACCCCGGAACATGGGCGGCTATGTGCAGGGCAGCACCTATGCCGTGCCGATTTTCAAAGCCTTTGCGACCAAAGCCATGGCGGGCATGCCGATTGTCCCTTTTCGCGCGCCGCCGGGCATGCGCATGATCCGGATTGACCGCATGTCGGGCAAGCGTGTGTATGGCGCTTGGCCCAGCAGTGACCCTAAATCCCCCGTGATTTGGGAAGCCTTTAAGCCCGAAAGCGAGCCGCGCCGGACAATCCGTCGAGATGAGCTTGAGGCGCAGAAGAAAAAAGACGAGAAGGGCAATGTCGACGCAGGTCCAAAAGGGCAGCGCGGCGACAGCGACTTCTTGCAAAGAGAGGGCGGGATTTACTAACCCGCCTTTTCCTGACACCCCAACCTTAAAGTAAATTGGAGAAATTTTATGCGCGCCGAAGCGCAGGCCCATGTCGACCAGATCAATCAGGCAGTCGCGCTGTTGCGCCGCTTTCTGGATTGGGATCGTGCGGTCAAGCGGCTGGACGACCTAAATGCCAAGGTTGAGGATCAGGCGCTTTGGAATAACCCCAAAGCCGCCCAAGAGGTAATGCGCGAACGCCGCCGCCTGGAAGAGGCGATCAACGCGACACGCTCTCTTGAGCGCGAACGCGATGACACGGTCGAGCTGATGGAAATGGCCGAAGCCGAAGGCGATACCGACTTGGCCGATGAGGCCGTCACCAGTCTGGGTGAATTGGCCGAACGGGCCGAAAAGGACAAGGTGGCCGCCCTTCTTGCTGGGGAGGCCGATGCCAATGACACCTATATTGAGGTCAATGCAGGCGCAGGTGGCACCGAAAGCCAGGATTGGGCAGAAATGCTGCTGCGCATGTACACGCGCTGGGCCGAACGCCACAAAATGAAAGTCGAATTGGTCGATTATCATGGCGGCGAACAAGCGGGCATCAAATCAGCCACGCTGATGGTCAAAGGCGAAAATGCCTATGGCTATGCCAAGACGGAAAGCGGCGTCCACCGCCTTGTCCGCATCAGCCCTTATGATTCCAACGCGCGTCGACACACCAGCTTTTCCAGCGTCTGGGTCTATCCCGTGGTTGATGATGATATTGATATTGAGGTGAGCGAAAGCGACCTTCGGATCGATACCTATCGCGCATCGGGTGCAGGCGGGCAGCATGTGAACACAACCGATTCGGCCGTGCGCATCACCCATATTCCAACCGGCATTGTCGTGGCCTGCCAAAACCAACGGTCGCAGCATAAGAACCGGGCCGAGGCGATGAAGCAATTAAAGGCGCGGCTGTATGAAGCTGAGTTGCAGCGTCGTGAGGCCGAAGCCAGCGCCGTTAACGCCACCAAGACCGAAATTGGCTGGGGCCACCAAATCCGTTCCTATGTTCTCCAACCCTATCAGCTGGTGAAGGATTTGCGCACCGGCATCACCTCCACCGCGCCGGGCGATGTCTTGGATGGCGATCTGGATCGGTTCATGGCCGCTGCTCTTTCGCAGCGCGTGACGGGTGAAAAGGTAGTGGTTGAGGATATTGATTGAGGCTCCCCAGCCTAGAGCAATCCTAAATCGCGCAAACTGACGCGGCTTTTGCCTTCAAAAATCAAATGATCGGCCAGGCGCACGCCAATGGGCCGCAGCATCGCGCACAGGCTTTGTGTGGCCCTTTTGTCGGCCGCACTCGGCATAGGCGAGCCACTGGGATGATTATGCGCCAGCACGATAGAGGCCGGGTCCTTATCCAGCACATCGCGCAAAATATCGCGTAGCGGCAGGAGTAGCGCGCTGTGCGACCCCTGTTCGACCTGCATATCGAGCATGCCATCGCGCCGGTCGAGATAGGCAATCACGACATGCTCCGTCTCTTGATCACGCAGGCACAGCTCAATTTCCGATATCCAAGGCCAGTCTTCACTGGATGGGGGTTGGCGGGGAGGTGCGGTCATGGCCAAAGGATGGGGCATCCAGCCTAGGGAAGCTATAACCTCCCACTCCATAATCGTGAGACTTTTGACGAAAATGGAGAAGCCAGACGATTTTCAATTGCGCCCGCGCCCAGCCGCGCCATAAGCAAGGCATAATGCACGCCTATCACTCTCTCATGCAGCATATTCTCGACCATGGGGTTGAGCAGCAAGACCGGACGGGCACGGGGACGCTGAGCGTATTCGGTCATCAGATGCGGTTTGATCTGGCGCAGGGCTTTCCCCTTGTTACGACCAAGAAGCTGCATCTGCGCTCGATCATTTATGAGCTGTTGTGGTTCCTCAATGGGGACACCAATGTCCGCTGGTTGCAAGACAATAAAGTGTCCATCTGGGATGAATGGGCCGATGAGAAGGGCGATCTTGGCCCGGTCTATGGCAAGCAATGGCGCCGCTGGGAAACGGCGGACGGCCAGACTGTCGATCAAATTGCCGAGCTGGTGCAGCAGCTGAAAACCAACCCGGCCTCACGCCGGCAAATCATCACCGCATGGAACCCCGGCGAAATTGGGCAGATGGCGCTCGCGCCGTGCCACTGCTTGTTCCAGACATGGGTCGGCAATGGCAAATTGTCGCTCCAGCTTTATCAACGCAGCGCCGATGTGTTTCTGGGCGTGCCGTTCAACATCGCTTCCTATGCGTTGCTCACCCATATGCTGGCGCAACAAGCAGGGCTTGAGGTGGGCGAATTTATTTGGACGGGCGGCGATTGCCATCTTTACTTGAACCATCTGGAGCAGGCGAAAACCCAATTGGCGCGCGATCCAAAGCCTCTGCCCCGTCTTAAAATCCTCCGCACGCCCGACAGCATTGATGGCTATGCCTATGAGGATTTTGTGATTGAGGGCTATGAGGCGCATCCCCATATCGCCGCCCCGGTCGCCATATGAACCACCCCGAAATCATCCTCATTCTGGCCCGCGCGGATAATGGCGTCATTGGGCTGGATGGGAAACTGCCTTGGCATCTGCCGGCGGATCTGCGCCGCTTCAAACAGCTGACCATGGGTGAGCCGATGATCATGGGGCGCAAGACTTTTGACAGCCTGCCCGGCCTTTTGCCCGACCGCCGCCATATTGTGCTCACGCGCAATGCGGATTGGGCCGAGGATGGCGCGGAAACCACGACGACGATTGAAGGGGCGATGCGCCTTGCCAATGCGCCGCATGTCTCGGTGATTGGGGGCGCGGAAATTTACCGCCTCTTCCTGCCCCATGCAGACCGGATTGAGCTGACCGAAGTGCATTTGGACAGCGCGGGCGATACGCGGCTAGAGCCGTTCGATGACGTCTGGGCAGAGGTCGCGCGCGAGACGCACCCAGCCGAGGGCGGCCGACCGGCCTATGATTTCGTGACGCTCAAACGGAGGGGATGATGCGCCGCATAGTGACTGGCCTTGTGCTGCTGCTGGGGATTGCAGCCGCCGCCTTCTTCCTCTTCGTGCCCAAGCTGGCCGAGGAGTCGATGAACCGGATCGCGCCCACCAGCCAGCAGATCAGCCCCAAGGCACAGGCGCTGCACAAGACGCTCTTCATCGCCGATTTGCATGGCGACACCTTGATGTGGAAACGCGATCTGCTCGACCGCGCAGGTCGCGGGCATATTGACCTTCCCCGGTTGGAGGAAGGGCATGTCGGCCTGCAAATTTTCTCCTCCGTCACCAAGACGCCGCGCGGGCAAAATTATGATGCCAATTCCGCCAAGACCGACAATATCACGGCACTTGCCATCGGCCAGTTGCAGCCGCCCCGGACATGGACGTCGCTGTTGGAACGCTCGCTTTGGCATGCAGAAAAGCTAAAGCGCGCCGAACACGCCTCTGAAGGTCAGCTCCGGATCATTCGCACAGGCGCGGATCTGGATCGGCTGATGGCCGCCCGCGCGAAAACCGGGGCCGTGCCCGTCGGGGCGTTGCTCTCCATCGAAGGATTGCAAAATCTGGAAGGCAAGCGCGCCAATCTGGATGTGCTCTATAAGGCAGGCTTTCGCATGGCGGGCTTTGCCCATTTTTTTGACAATGAAGTCGCAGGCTCCATGCATGGCGAGAAAAAGGGCGGGCTGACGCCGCTGGGTCGGCAGATATTGGCCGATATGGAAGCGCGCGGGATGATCGTTGATATTGCCCATGCCAGCCATGCGGCGGTGGCGGATATCTTAAACTCGCCAAGCGTCCCGTTGTCTCCAGCCATGGCGGCGTGCAGGCCACCTGCAAGGTCAACCGCAATTTGACCGATGATGAAATTCGCGGCGTCGCCCGCACCGGCGGCGTGATTGGCATTGGCTATTGGGATGCCGCCATTTGTTCGACCAACCCCCGCGCCATTGCCAAGGCCATTGCCCATGTCCGCAATTTGGTGGGTGTTGACCATGTGGGCCTTGGCTCTGACTTTGACGGGGCGACAACCACGCCCTTTGACACCGCCAATGTGGCCCATGTCACGCAGGCGCTGCTCGATGAAGGCTTTACCGACGATGAGATTCGCAAGGTCATGGGCGGCAATGTCGCCCGCGTCCTTAAGCTGGCCTTGCCGCCACGCTGACCGATCCATATAGGCCGCCCTATGTCCCGCATGATCCCACGTCTCACTGGCCCCCGTCTCAATGGTAATGCGCCCATCCCTGCCGAATTTCGCGGCGGCGTGGTGGCGCTTGGCAATTTTGATGGCGTTCATGCCGGGCATCAGGCCGTGATTGGCCGGGCGGTGGAGATGGCGCGCGCGGCAGGCGTGCCCGCTTTGGTCGCCACTTTTGATCCCCATCCGGTCACCTATTTTCGTCCAGACACGCCGCCTTTTCGCCTGACCACGCTGGATCAACGCCAACGCCATCTGGCCGAAGCGGGGGCCGATGCGATGATCGTCTTTTCCTTTGGAGAGACTCTGGCCAATGTCAGCGCAGAGGAATTTGTGACCGATTGGCTGGGCGGCCATTTGGGCGCAACAGGCGTTGTAACGGGCGAAGACTTTACCTTTGGTAAAGGGCGCAGCGGCAATATTGGCGTTTTAGAAACATTGGGCGCCGCGCACGGCATCACATGTGCCGCCCTTGGCCCAGTCTGCGATGATGATGGCCCGATTTCCTCCAGCCGCATTCGCGATGCCTTAAAGGCTGGCGATTGCGACACCGCCACGCGCCTGCTCACCCGGCCCTTTGCGGTTGAGGGGCGTGTGCAGCATGGCGATAAAAATGGACGAAAGCTCGGCTTTCCAACCGCCAATATCGATATGGCCCACTATCTGCGGCCCCGTTATGGCATTTATGCCGTGCGCGGACGCACCGCCGATGGCCGCACGCTGTTGGGCGCAGCCAATCTCGGCATCCGCCCCAGCTTTGATCCGCCCAAAGAATTGTTAGAGCCGCATTTCTTTGATTTTTCCGGCGATCTTTATGATCAGGTGATTGAGATTGACTTCATCTCTTTCCTGCGGCCCGAAGCCAAGTTTGACAGCCTTGATGCGCTGATGGTGCAAATGGCGCGGGATTGCGACGAAGCGCGCGCCATTCTGGCCGCCTGACCCCGCGACAATATCGGCCGAAAGACTTTATTTGCCCGCGCGCTTCCCGTAAGGCCCGGCGCTATGACTGACGCGCCAACTCCTGAAACCCGCGACTATCGCGACACTGTGTTCCTGCCCAAGACCGACTTTCCGATGAAGGCCGGCCTGCCGCAAAAGGAGCCGGGCATTCTCGCACGCTGGCAGGGCATGGACTTGTATCGCCGCCTGCGCGACGCGCGGCAGGGCCGGGAAAAGTTCATCCTGCATGATGGCCCGCCCTATGCGAATGGCGACATGCATATTGGCCATGCGCTCAACCATATCCTCAAAGACATGGTCGTGCGCACGCAAAGCCTGTTGGGCAAAGATGCCCCCTATGTCCCCGGTTGGGATTGCCACGGCCTGCCCATTGAGTGGAAGGTTGAGGAAGAATATCGTAAGAAAAAGCGCAATAAGGACGAGGTTCCCGTTGAGGAATTCCGCGCCGAATGCCGCGCCTATGCCCGCCAATGGGTGGATCGCCAGCGCGAACAATTGAAGCGATTGGGCATTAATGGTGATTGGGACAATCCCTATCTCACCATGGATTTCGACGCCGAAGCGACCATCGTCGGTGAATTGTTGAAATTCGCCGAAAGCGGCCAGCTCTATCGCGGAGCCAAGCCCGTGATGTGGAGCCCGGTTGAAAAGACCGCGCTCGCCGAAGCCGAAGTTGAATATGAGGATATCACCTCAACGCAGATTGATGTGGCGTTTGAGATTGTTGAGAGTCGCGTCGAAGGTTTGAAGGGCGCAAAAGCCGTTATCTGGACGACAACGCCTTGGACCATCCCAGTTAACCAAGCGCTCGCCTATGGGCCTGAAGTTAAATATGTCCTGCTTGTAGAGAAAGCCAAAGACGCTAAATATTTGGTTGCCGAAGAACGGGTGGATGACTTCCTATTGCGGATGAGCAAATGCCGCGAAGATGGAGACCAACCCGAGGTTGCCACCAGCAACTGGATGTTTGGCTCCGACCTCGCCGGCACAATCGCCCGCCACCCAATGCACGCCCTCGGCGGCTTCTTCGCCAAGCCCCGCCCGCTGCTCGCGGGTGCGTTCGTCACGACGGACAGCGGCACGGGCCTTGTCCATATGGCGCCCGACCATGGCGAGGATGATTTTGATCTGTGCAAGGCCAATGGCATTGAGCCCGTTTTCGCGGTGGAAGGCGATGGCCGCTATCGCGCCGATTGGGCTTGGCTCGGCGGTGAAGGCAGCGTCATCAACCCCAAATTCAACGCGCCCGATGGCCCGATTTGCACCGCGCTGGCCGAATCCGGTGCGTTGATCGCGGCCTCCGCCGATTATAAGCACAGCTACCCGCATAGCTGGCGCTCCAAGGCAAAGGTCATTTTCCGCTGCACGCCGCAATGGTTTGTGCCGATGGGCGGCGAGGGTGGCCTACGCGACACCGCGCTTGCCGCGATTGAGCAGACCCGCTGGGTTCCGGAAAAAGGGCAAAACCGGATCCGGTCGATGGTGGAAGGTCGTCCGGACTGGGTGCTCTCACGCCAGCGGGCCTGGGGCGTGCCGATCACGCTCTTTGTCAATCGCAAGACCGGGCAATATTTGAACGACCCCGCCGTCAATGCGCGCATTGTCGCGGGCGTCCGCGCTCAGGGCGTCGATGCCTGGTCGGAAAGCCGCGCGCAGGAATATCTGGGGGCGGAGTATCGCGCCGAAGATTATGAGCGCGTAGCCGATATTCTCGATGTCTGGTTTGACAGCGGCTCCACCCATGCCTTTGTTCTGGAATCGGGCAAATGGCCCGATCTGACGCGCCCCAAAGACCATGTGGGGCCTTGGGCCGATCTCTATCTGGAAGGCAGTGATCAGCATCGCGGCTGGTTCCAATCCTCCCTTCTGGAAAGCTGCGGAACGCGCGGACACGCGCCCTATAAGGCCGTTCTCACCCACGGCTTTACGATGGATCAAAAGGGCATGAAAATGTCCAAGTCGCTGGGCAACACCATTGATCCGTTAAAGGTCATGGAAAGCTATGGCGCAGATATTATTCGCCTTTGGGCCTTGTCGGTCGACTTTACCGAAGACCACCGCATTGGCGATGAAATCCTAAAAGGTGTGGCCGACCAATATCGCAAGCTTCGGAACAGCTTCCGCTATCTCTTGGGCGCGCTGGAAGGATTTGAGGAGGCGGAGCGCGTTAGCATCGACCAAATGCCAGAGCTGGAGCGGTATGTCCTGGCCCTGCTGGCCAAGCTGGATGCAACACTGCGCCAATCCGTCGCCGACTATGATTTCAACACCTATGTCCGGGCGCTGACCGATTTCTGCAACGAAGACCTGTCGGCCTTCTTCTTCGATATTCGCAAGGATTGCCTCTATTGCGACGCGCCCGACAGCGTGAAGCGCCGCGCCTATCGCACAGTGTTGGACATGTTGTTCCAAGCGCTCATCCGCTGGGCCGCACCCGTCATCGTCTTTACAGCGGAAGAAGTGTGGCAGACGCGCTATCCAAACCCAGACGCTTCGGTGCACCTGCTGGAATGGCCCATAGTCGACGCCAACTGGGCCGATGCTGACCTGATCGCGCGCTGGGGCGACTTGCGGGCGCTGCGCACAGATGTGACCGAAGCCATTGAGCCCTTGCGCCGCGACAAGGTAATCGGATCGAGCCTGGCCGCACAGGTCGTGGTTCCAGCGTCTGCACCAGAAGCTGATCTGGCTGAGTTGTTCATCACAGGGACAGTCACACGCGGCCAAGGGGATGGGGTGCAAATCACCCCAACCACAGACCATAAATGCGGCCGCTGCTGGCGACATCTGCCCGAAGTGGCGGAGGATGGCGCGCTGTGTGGGCGCTGTGAGGATGTCGTCAATGGCTGATCCGTTGCGCCGCCTTGGGTATAGCGTTGCGCTGCTGCTGTTCGTTGCGGATCAGCTGCTCAAGGCGGTGATTATGGGCCCAATTGGCTTGCAAGCGCTGGGGCAGATCTATTTGCTGCCAATCCTGAATCTCACTTGGGTTGAGAATTATGGGATTGCGCTGGGCATGTTGCAGGCGGGGCATGCGGTGGAACGCTGGGGCCTGGTGATCGCAACCAGCGTGATTGCGGCCATTGTTGCCGTCTGGATCTGGCGGGAACGCAACCGGGCAGACATTTTTGGCCTTGGGCTTGTGCTCGGCGGCGCATTGGGCAACATCGTGGATCGCATACGCTTTGGCTATGTGGTTGATTTCATCGATTTCCACATTGGTGGGTTCAGACCCTTTTTGGTCTTCAATCTTGCCGATGCAGCGATTACCATTGGGGTATTGGTGCTTTTGGTGCGCGCCTTTTTTTCACGCGATGCCAAGGCAAAGACGGAGACGGATCATGCGTAAGATATTGGGTGTTGTGGCGGTTGGTACGCTGCTGTCGGGCTGTGCATCGGGCGGTCTGTTCAACCGCAACTCCCCCGACGAGTTTCAGGTGACACGGCTGGCCCCGCTGGTTGTGCCGCCCGATTTCGCGCTTGTCCCTCCAGCGGCTGGCAGCGCGCAGGCGCAAAGTGCCGATAGCTCCACTCAGGCTTTGCAGGCGATGTTCGGTGGCCCAGCCGCGCGCAGCGGTGCTGAAAATGCGGCGATCACGGCGGCTGGCGGAAGCCGGGCTCAACCGGGGATCCGGTCCAATGCTGGGGATCCAAAAACGGATGTGGTCGATAAGGGTGCGACCACGCGCGATATTATCGCCGCGCCCGAAGGCGATGGGCAAAATGCCCGGGCCACGACCCCGCAATGATAATCTGACCCATTAAAAAAGGCGGGCGCTGGTCACCAGCCCCGCCTTTTTCATGTCTTTCTGAACTTCAAAAAAGCGGCGCGGCCCGAAAAGGACCGCGCCCTTTTTATCAGAAGGCAGCGCCAATCGTGCCGAAGATGCCGCCCTTGGCCACATCCTTGCCCGTGGAGCTAACAACAGCGCCCTTGGCATAGCTGGTATCAACATAGGACAGGCCAAAGGTAACCGGGCCAGTCGTGTAGCTCGCGCCCAGCGACCAATCCGTGTATTTTTGGCCGCCCGACAAGAAGCTCTTCGTGAACGTCCGGCCGACGCCTGCGCTCAGGCTGATCGGTGTGTTCGGGATTGCGCCCGACAGGCCGAGATTCATGTAGAAATTATCTTCCTTGCCATTGCCCAGGCTGAGTGCGCTCGATTTTGGCGCATAGGCCGTGGCCAGCTTGACAGTGGCTGGGCCAAAAGTCTGGGCAACGCTGCCATAAAGTTCAAGAAAGTCGGAATCATAACCGGCCGTGATTTTCTCAGCACCCGGATAATAATAATAAATTCCGCCAAAATCGAGCGTGGTGCCACCGACTGTCTTCTTATAGCCGGCAATCAAATCAATTTCCTGATCACTGCCGCCGGCAATATAATCATCCACCGAAGAGCCCCAGATGCCGACATAGGCTCCGGATGTGTGGCTGACCGTCAGGCCGCCTTGAACCGCGAAATCCTTGTCAGTCTGAGAGATGCCGCGATAGCGATAATCGCTGGTCAGCGTCGCAGACCCGTTGATTGTAAGCGCTTTGCTCTCTGCCTCTTGGGCAAGAACAGGCGTTGCGGAAAGAAGAAGAGCGGCAACCAGAGCCGGGCGAAGGAACGTGCGCATGGGAAATCCCCTTAGAGTTAAGTTGCGTCGTTCAACCTGCGTTGCCGCTTGCTGCCTCTCTCCGGTTTCCCGGGGGGCCTCAATGACGGCGACTCAGGAAAGGTGACGCCTTTTGCTGCGGCGCACAACAATAAAAATTATATTTTTACGTGTCTTGCCTCTGCGTGTTGCGCAGATGCAACACTCAGCGCAGGGCGGCGCAGGCCCGCTGCAACCGCTGGCACGCCTCGGTTAAAATCTCTTCTGACGTGGCATAAGAGATGCGAAAGCCCGGCGACAAGCCAAAGGCCGCACCCGGCACGGCCGCGACCTGAACCTCATCCAAGAAATAGTCGATCAGCTCTTCATCATTGGAAATGACCTGTCCTCCGGGCGTTGTTTTACCCATCAAGCCCGTGACATCGGGATAGACATAAAAAGCGCCTTCAGGGGTCGGGCAATGCACGCCCTCAATCTCATTCAGCATCCGCACGACTAGATCGCGCCGCCCGCGAAACCGCTCATTGCGGTCCTTCAGGAAGGACTGATCGCCATTGAGCGCCGCCGTGGCAGCTGCCTGCGCAATGGAACAGGGGTTGGAAGTGGATTGCGATTGCAGCTTGGCCATCGCCTTGATCATCCATTGCGGGCCACCCGCAAAGCCAATGCGCCAGCCGGTCATGGAAAAGGCCTTGGAACAGCCATTGACCGTCAAAGTGCGGTCATACAGCTCTGGGCAGACCTGAAGGATGGTCGCAAAGGGCGTGTCTGCATACCAGACATGTTCATACATATCGTCCGTCAGCACCATGACCTGAGGATGCCGCATCAGCACATCGCCCAGCGCCTTGAGCTCCGTTGCGGAATAGGCAGCGCCCGTCGGGTTGGACGGCGAGTTGAGGATGATCCAGCGCGTCTTCGGCGTGATCGCCGCGTCCAGTTGCGCCGGGGTGATCTTATAATCTTGTGTCGCGGGCGCTTCGATGAACACGGGCGTGCCACCGGCAAAGGCCACAATATCGGGATAGCTGACCCAATAGGGTGCGGGGATGATGACTTCATCACCCGCATCAATGGTAGCGACCAGCGCGTTGAACAGGGTATGCTTGCCGCCCACATTCACGCTGATTTGCGCCGGTGTGTAGTCCAAACCATTGTCGCGCTTAAACTTGGCTTGGATTGCCGCCTTTAACTCGGCCGTACCGTCCACATTGGTATATTTGGTCTGGCCCCGGCGGATCGCCTCAATCGCGGCCTCTTTGACAAAATCCGGCGTATCAAAATCCGGCTCGCCTGCAGAAAGGCCAATCACGTCCACGCCCTTGGCCTTGAGATCGAGCACCCGGCTCGTCATCGCAAGGGTGGCGGAGGGCTGAATACGGTCGAGTGCGGCGGAGGTGGTGCGCATGGTTTGGGCGCTTTCTCTGGCAAGGGGACAGTCGAGGGCGATAGCCGCGCCTATACGGACTCGATCACATAGGGGCAACCGCCCAAGGGGCGTTTCGGCCAGAAATTCGCCCAAAAAAGCGCAAGTTCAGGCAAGAATTGCGGGCATCAAACCGCGCAACGCATTGCCGATAAAAAATCCACCCGCCAAATCCGCTGCGGTCAGATCCGCCTCCACTGCCTGTCCGCTGTCGATCATCTCGGCCCGCAACACGCCGGGCAAAAGCCCGCGGCTGAGCGGTGGCGTCAGCAATTGGCCGCCGCGTTCAACAAAAACATTGGTGAAGCTGCCTTCGGTTAGAAATCCATCGGGATCGACAAAGACCACTTCAAAACATCCCGCGCTCAAACGCGCCTGATCATAAAAGGCCCGGTCCGTCGTCTTATGGCGCAGACGGAAATCATCGGCGTCAACGGGCAAAGCCGCGAGCCGAACCAAGGCCGGACCTGCCGCCCGCACAGGCAAATCTGCGGCTTCAACCGCCATCTTACCTTGCCGCGACAGCAACAGCCGGATCCGCTTCGGCGCGTCCAATCGGAACGTCGCGGCCTGAAGCAGGTTTCGCGCATCATGCCGATCCAGCGTAAAGCCCAGCGCATCGGCGCTCGCCTGCATCCGTTCCAAATGGCGGTTGAGCAGCGGCATCCCCTGTTCAGGGTCGAACAGCATTGTTTCAATCAAATCAAAGCAGCGCGGGTCCGCCACAAAGCGCCCCTTGGCCAGACACTCGGCCCATTCCTCATCCACTTGGCTGTCCGCCACAATGCCGCCGCCTAGACCGAGCGTTGCGACTGTCGCACCCTTGGGCAAATGCAATGTGCGGATCGCGACATTAAATGCCGCGTCGCCATTGGCATCAATGCGGCCGATGCTACCCGTGTAGATACCGCGCGGCTCTGGCTCGACATCGCCAATAACTTCCATCGCCCGAATCTTGGGCGCACCCGTAATCGACCCGCAGGGGTAAATGGCGCGCAGAAGATCCGCCACCGTCTTGCCCGGGTCCAGCTGCGCCGTCACGGTCGAGATCATCTGATGGACGGTCGGATAGCTTTCCACATGAAATAAATCCGGCACAGCGACCGACCCCGCTTGCGCCACGCGCGACACATCATTGCGGAGCAGATCCACAATCATCAGATTTTCGGCCCGTTGCTTGGCATCATTATGCAGATGGGCGATGCGCCGGGCATCTTCGGCTGGGTCGCCCGCACGTTCGGCGGTGCCCTTCATCGGCTTGGTCGTGATCCGTCCCGCCTTCAAGGCGAAGAAGAGTTCGGGCGAGAGCGACAAGAGCCAATCCTCCCCCGTCCAGACCACGCCGCCAAAGCCGGCCTGCGCACGACCCCGCAGCCCCGCATAAATGGCGAGCGGATGGCCCGCCGTGCGCACATCAGCCCGGATCGTCAAATTGGCCTGATAAATATCGCCCGCCGTGATCAGTGCCTGCACATGGTCATGCGCCTTGGCATAATCGGCCCGGCCAAGGCGCGGGTGCGGAGCATCGACCCAGCCGCCAGCCGCATCGGGCAGCCAGTCCGCCACCTGATCCGACGGAACCTCTTGATAGCCCGCAAAGCGCGCAAACCAGACCAGCGGCACATTGGGTGTGCGACCGCGCTGCGCAAGCCGATCCTCCAGCGCAAGACCCGCCTCATAACTCAAAAAACCGGCCCAATCCCCGCCCGCGCCAATCCGCGTCACCAGATCCGCCACCTCTGCCGAATCCCGCGTCTCCACAATCTCCAGCTGGTCGCAATAAAGACGCGCGGGCGCACCGCCTGCACGGGCATCATCCAGAAGCACAAAGGGGCCGGAAGGGACGGGCGCTGCCATGCGCCGCCTTTGGCAGGGCTGGAGCGGAAAGGCCAGACTGGTCACATCCGGGATGGCACCGATTTGCGGCCCTCGCGCATCTCGCCTATATCATCGCAATGACTCAATATCAGATTGTCACCGACGACACCGTTCCCCTGCGCTCCGGCGTCATCCGCCTGCATGGCCCCGACGCCTTTGACGGGATGCGCAAGGCAGGCCGCCTCGCCGCCCAGATTCTCGACGCGCTTGTGCCCTTTATTCAGCCCGGCGTGACGACGCAGGCCATTGACGATCTGGTTCGGACCATGACCTTTGATAGTGGCGCTGTTCCCGCAACGCTCAATTATCGGGGCTATACGCACAGCTGCTGCACCTCGGTAAACCATGTCATCTGCCATGGCATTCCCGGGCCAAAGGCCCTGAAAGAAGGCGATATCGTCAATGTCGATGTCACCCCGCTGCTCGATGGCTGGCATGGCGATACCAACCGCACCTATTTGGTCGGAGAGGTGAATATCAAGGCGCGTCGGCTGGTCGAGACGACCTATGAAGCGATGATGCTGGGCATTGCGCAGGCGAAACCCGGCAACCATCTGGGCGATGTGGCCCATGCCATTCAGGTGCATTCGGAAAAGCAACGTTATGGCGTGGTGCGCGATTTTTGCGGCCATGGCATTGGCCGCCTATTTCATGATGCACCCGAAGTTGTCCATGTCGGCCGCCCCGGCACGGGGCCAGAGCTGAAGCCTGGCATGTTCTTCACCATTGAACCCATGGTCAATATCGGCAGGCCCGATTGCAAGGTTCTGGAAGATGGCTGGACGGCGGTGACGCGGGACCGCACCTTGTCGGCGCAATTTGAACATACGATTGGCATCACCGACACGGGCTGCGAAATCTTCACAAAAAGCCTCTCGGGCCTCGACCTGCCACATAGCCCCGCCTGAACGACTCGGCCGAGTCGCGCAGACGCACGGGCAGACTCGACAGGGGCGCACTCCAATCCCAAGGGCAATTGATTAGTTTTCAGGCGGTTGCTGCCTAATAAATGGGCATATGACCCGCGCCCTGCCCAGATTCCAGACAGCAACTTGCCTAAATTGAGCGTTCGCTTGCGCGCCCTTAGTTGGCACGATTATTGAAGGCTGAAGCGAAACCGCAAAGGGTTGCCCCGCACCATGAAAAAGATTGAAGCAATCATTAAACCGTTCAAGCTGGATGACGTGAAGGAAGCCCTTCATGAAGTCGGCGTCTCGGGTATCACCGTCACCGAAGCCAAGGGCTTTGGACGTCAAAAGGGCCATACCGAACTCTATCGTGGTGCCGAATATGTCGTCGACTTTCTGCCCAAGGTGAAGCTGGAGGTCGTCGTGGACGATGCGCTCGCCCCCCGCGTGGTCGAAGCGATTGCCGCCGCTGCCCAAACCGGACGCATTGGCGATGGCAAAATCTTCGTCATCCCCGTCGAAAGCGCGTTGCGGATTCGCACCGGCGAAAAGGACAGCGACGCCATTTAACGCATTTTGAATTTCCACCGCCGAACGGGGTTTCGGCGCGCGGTAAAAACCACCCCAAAGTCCAATCAAGGAAGGTAGTGATAACATGGCCACTCCGGCAGACATTCTTAAGCAGATCAAAGAACAGGAAATCGAGTGGGTCGATCTCCGCTTCACCGACCCCAAGGGCAAGTGGCAGCACCTCACCATGTGCGCTGGCGTCATGGGCGAAGATGAACTGACCGATGGCCTGATGTTTGACGGATCGTCGATTGAAGGTTGGAAAGCCATTAACGAATCCGACATGATCCTGAAGCCGGATCTGGACGCCGTTTATGTCGATCCCTTCTCAGCCACGCCGATGATGATCATCTTCTGCGACATTGTTGAGCCATCGACGGGCGAACTCTACGCCCGCGACCCGCGCTCCACCGCGAAGCGTGCTGAATCCTATCTGAAGACCACAGGCATTGGCGACACCGTCTATGTCGGTCCGGAAGCCGAATTCTTCATGTTTGACGATGTGAAGTTTGAAAATGGCTATAACACCAGCTCTTACAAGCTGGATGATATTGAGCTGCCGACCAACACCGGCACCCATTATGAAACAGGCAATCTGGGCCACCGTCCGCGCGCAAAGGGCGGCTATTTCCCCGTTGCTCCGGTCGATTCAGCACAGGATATTCGCGGCGAAATGGTCACGACCATGCTCGAAATGGGCCTGCCCTGCGACAAGCATCACCATGAAGTGGCCGCTGCTCAGCATGAGCTTGGCCTGACCTTCGGCACGCTGACGCAGACCGCCGACCGCATGCAGATTTACAAGTACGTCGTGCACATGGTCGCCCAATCCTATGGCAAATCGGCAACCTTCATGCCGAAGCCGATCAAGGAAGATAACGGGTCGGGCATGCACACCCACTTGTCGATCTGGGAAAAGGGCAATCCGCTCTTCGCTGGCAATGGCTATGCGGGCCTGTCGGACACCTGCCTTTATTTCATCGGCGGCATCATCAAGCATGCCAAGGCCGTGAACGCCTTCACCAACCCAACGACGAACAGCTATAAGCGCCTCGTCCCGGGCTATGAAGCACCGGTTCTGCTCGCTTATTCAGCGCGCAACCGCTCGGCTTCTTGCCGTATTCCCTATGGCACGGGCGCCAAGGCAAAGCGCGTGGAAGTCCGCTTCCCCGATGCGATGGCCAACCCCTATCTCGCTTATGCAGCTTTGCTGATGGCGGGTCTGGACGGCATTCAGAACAAGATTCACCCGGGCGATGCGATGGATAAGAACCTCTATGATCTTCCGCCGGAAGAACTGGCCCAGGTTCCGACCGTCTGCGGCTCGCTGCGCGAAGCCTTGGAATCGCTCGAAGCCGATCACGCCTTCCTGCTCAAGGGCGACGTGTTCACCAAGGATCAGATTGATGCCTATATCGACATCAAGATGGCCGACGTCGCCCGTTGGGAAATGACGCCGTCGCCGGTTGAATTTGATATGTATTACAGCTCTTAATTGAGAGCCTCTCCGCCAAGCGGACACCAGAAGCGCCCGGGGGAGACCTCGGGCGTTTTAGTATGCGCTTGCTTGCCTTGCGCACAGGCGCGCCTAAAACCGGGCCGAACTCGTGATGGAGATGTTTATGACCCGCCTGCCCCTTGGCCGCCTGATGGCGTTTGCAGCCCTTGGCCTTGCTAGCCCTGTCTGGGCGCAATTGAGCCCGGCTGAAACGCGGATGACGGCAACAGTCGATGCAGACTATGAACGGACAGTCAGCCTGCTCGAACGGTTGGTCAATCAGAATAGCGGGTCGATGAATCTGGCGGGCGTCGAGGCGGTCGCCAAGATCATGCGTGCCGAGCTAGAGCCTTTGGGCTTTCGCGTCGTGTGGAAGGATATGTCCGCGACCAAGCGCGCCGGGCATTTGATCGCGACGCGCAAAGGCAGCAAGACAGGCAAACGCCTTCTTTTGATCGCGCATCTCGATACGGTGTTTGAAGCCGACTCCCCCTTTCAGACATTTGTGCGCCGCACGGGTCCGGGCCTGGATGAAGCCGAAGGGCCCGGCGCTGGCGATGATAAGGGCGGACTGGTGACCATCGTCGCGGCTCTGCGCGCCATGCAGGCGGCCGGCACGCTGAAAGATGCCAATATCGACATCCATATGACGGGCGATGAGGAAGATAGCGGAGAGCCCATTGCGCTCGCGCGCGCAGACCTGATTGCGGCGGGCAAGCAAGCGGATGTTGCGCTCGATTTTGAAGGTCTGGTGCGCGATGTGGGCCGCGACATGGGCTCCATCGCCCGCCGATCCTCCAACAGCTGGGTCGTCACCGCCACTGGCCAATCTGGCCACAGCTCTGGCATTCTCAGCGCCAGCGCAGGCGATGGCGCAATCTTTGAACTGACCCGTATTATCAGCCGCTTCCGCACCGAATTGCCGGAACAGAACCTCTCCTTCAACGTCGGCATCATCACCGGCGGGCAGGAAGCAGCACTGGATGGCGATGGCGTGCGCGCAACAGCCAAGGGCAAAACCAATATCATCCCCGGCATCGCCATTGCGCGCGGCGACTTTCGCACCCTGTCACAGGATCAGACCAGCCGTGTGCGCGCCAAGATGGCGGCGATTGTGAAAGATCACGCGCCCCTCACATCGGCGACCATCGCCTTTGATGAAGGCTATCCGCCGATGGCACCGACGGCAGGCAATAAGGCGGTGCTGGATCGACTGAACAAAGTGAATGCCGATCTTGGCCTGCCCGACATGCCCGTGCTTGACCCCCTCAAGCGCGGCGCGGGCGATATCTCCTTCGTGGCATCCGATGTGGATGGTCTGGCCGGGCTTGGGCCCCATAGCCGCGGGGATCATGCGCCGGGCGAAACGGTCGATCTGCTGAGCATCAAGACGCAGGCCAAGCGGGCCGCAATCCTCATTTCCCGTCTTGCCCGCGAAAAGCGCCGCATTGCCGATTGACGTTAACGTAAAAAACCCCACATCAATGGGAAGAGATAAAATCACCGACTCGCAAAGTCCCAAGGAGAGATGCACATGGACAGCTATCTAAAAAATTACATTAACGGCCAATGGGTCGATAGCATTGGCGGCTCGCGCCATCAGGTCATCT
>CAMAQU010000005.1 GCA_945860425.1 Sphingomonas paucimobilis | reverse complement strand
GTCCGGGCCGATCCGAAGCAGAAGGATAAGGGCGGAGAGGCAGCAAAAGCGGCCATTGCCCTGCTTGATCTCAAGGGCCAATTTGGAGGCTGAACAGGCTCTGCTCCCCCACCCGATGAGGCAGGGGAGCGAGAGGCTTTAGCTTGCGCCTGGATAATCCGTATAGCCTTCGGGGCCGGGCGTATACCAAGTGGCCATCGTGCTTTCTGCCCATGGCTTGCCATCACGAATACGCTCGACCAGATCGGGATTTGAGATGAACGGGCGGCCATAGCTGACCGCATCGGTCAGACCCGATGCGACCAACTCTGCGCCACCTTCTGCTGTTAGATCAGAATTGAGCACCAGCGGATTGGTAAACACGCGGCGAATTGCCGGCGACTGCTTGGGCACATCGGTACGACCAAATGTGCCATCCGGGCCGGGTTCGCGCAGTTCAAGAAAGGCAATGCCGATCTTTTGAAGGGCGGCCGCCGCGGCGGTGAACAGCGCTTCAGGATTACTTTCATCCACGCCTTGCGAATCCCCATTGGGGGAGAGGCGCACAGAGACGCGATCCGCACCCCAGACGTTTACGACGGCCTCGGTGACTTCGCGCATCAGGCGGATGCGGTTGTCAATGCTCCCGCCATAAGCGTCATCGCGTAAGTTTGAGTTGTCGCGCAGGAACTGATCCAGCAGATAGCCATTAGCGCTGTGAATCTGCACCCCGTCAAAGCCAGCCGCCTTCGCATTCTCAGCGGCCTTCACATAGTCGCTGACAACGCGCGGCATCTCATCAAGGCGCAACGATCGGGCCTGTTCTAAAGGCTGGCGCCCTGTTGCTGTATGGGCATGGCCTATCCCCGATGTCGCAGATGCAGATACACCCGGCTGGCCATCGTTGAAGCTGGAATGGACTAGGCGTCCCATATGCCACAGCTGCAAGATGATGCGCCCGCCGGCTTTGTGCACCGCTTCTGTAATCGGCTTCCAGCCTTCTGTCTGCGCCTCTGTCCAAATGCCGGGTGCGGACGGCCAGCCAAGGCCTTCTTGCGAAATGCCCGTGGCCTCTGAAATGATTAAGCCCGCACTGGCGCGCTGTTCATAATAAAGGCGCATCACATCATTGGGGATATGCCCGGGGCTGGCGCGCCCGCGCGTCAGAGGCGCCATGAGAATCCGGTTCGGGCAATGAAGTGCCCCCAGATCAATGGGATCAAAAAGGTTCGGCATTGGTGTCCCCTGTTGCTTTGTGAGTCGCGCTCCCGGATATGGAGGCAATGAGCAAGGCGCAACAGCAACCTTCATTGGAGGTGTCGGAAAAGGGCGGCAGACTTGCCGTCTTGGGCGCCTTATTCCTTGGCAATTTCGCGCTTGCTTTTGGGCCATGGCTGGTCCGGCTGGCCGATGTCGGGCCAAGCGCATCTGCCATGTGGCGCTTGGCGTTGGCCGCACCCTTTTTGTTTTTGATCACGGCTGTCCGTCGTCAGCCCCTACGGCTGCCCGCCCGTGCACTGCTTGTGCCGATCGCATTATCGGGCGTCTTTTTCGCAGCGGATCTGGCCGCTTGGCATATTGGCATTTTGAAAACAAAAATGGCCAACGCCACGCTCTTTGCCAATGCGGCGAGCCTCTTCTTTCCCATTTGGGGATTTCTGGTTGCCCGCAGCCTCCCCAATAAGCGCGAAGCCTGGGCCTTTGGCGTGGCGGCGGTGGGTGCGTTGCTTCTGGTTGGTCGGTCGGCCGAACTCAGCCGGGATAATCTGATTGGCGATATGCTCTGCTTGGCCGCGGGCATCCTTTACACGGGGTATTTGATTGCCATTGCCAATGCGCGCCAGTCGCTCCCCAGCTGGTCGCTGCTGTCTTGGTCAACGGTGGCAACCGTCCCGCCGTTGCTCCTGATCGCCATGGCTTTGGGTGAACAAATTATGCCGCATAACTGGACGCCAGTCATCGCGCTCCCGGTGGTCAGCCAGCTTATTGGGCAGGGCATGATGGTGTTTGCGCTGGGGCGGGTCAGCCCACTGGTCTTTGGCTTGGCGTTGCTTACCCAGCCCGTTGTCTCCGCCAAGATGGGCTGGATCAGTTATGGTGAGACGCTGGCGGCACCCGATCTGGTTGGGGCCGCGATGATCGGCCTGGCGCTTATTCTTGTGCGCCAGGCCGATCGATCAAAGGATCAATAGCCGCTTTCGGCGGAGATCATGCAATAGAGCATCGCAATGGACAGCAGCGTGTTGGTGCGGCTGAAGATCATTGCTGTGGTTGCAGCCTTTGCCTTGGTCGCATCATCAGCAGCGACGATACCTAGCGCCTTTTTCTGGTTCGGCCAGATGATGAACCAGACGTTGAAGCCCATGATGATGGCCAGCCACATGCCAATGCCGATCGTGCGGAACGGCGGCTGCAGCGTGAAGGCTTCATGCGCATAGCCAGCCTGCATAGTGACGACGAGGCCGGTTACGATGGTCGCAAGGGCGCCATAACGGAACCAGAAGAGCGCGGCCGGCGCGATATGCTTGGACACCGCAGGCTTCAGCTCCGCCGGAATAGCCGGCATGGTCGGCATTTGCGTAAAGTTGAAATAATAAAGATGGCCAATCCACATGATCCCAGAGATCACATGGGCCCAGCGCCAGAGATAATTTGTATCAAAGCTGCCCTGAACACCGATCAGAACGGCCAGCATCAGGAAAAGACCTGCGGCCAGCACCGCATTCAGGTTTCCAAAAAATTTCGCCATTGAGACGATCCCCCATAGTGTTGAAGCATTGATTGACGAACCAATCCTATCACCCCATCTAGGGCGTGTCACCTTCTTGCTGGGAAAACGCTGCCGTGCCGGACAATTACCAAGACATGACGCTGGATGAGCTTCGGCCTATTCTAGCGTCTGAATTGCCTCAGGATGCAGCCTTTGACGGCTGGAGCAAAGCCGCCCTTTGCGCAACGGCGGATCGTTTGGGCATGGATCGGGATGTCGCGCAATTGGCGTTTCGCGGCGGCGCTATTGAGATGATCGACGCTTGGTTCGCCCATGTGGATGCCGCCATGGCTCTGGCCTGCCCATCGGATGCGTTGGCAGCCCTTAAAATTCGGGAGCGGATCACGAGACTGGTTGAAGCGCGTCTGGCCATCTTGGCTCCGCACCGGGAAGCCTTGCGCCGGGCGCACGCCATTTTGGCCAATCCTCTTCAGGCGAAAACCGCGGCACAATTGGGTTGGCGGGCCGCCGACCATATGTGGCGCGCGGCAGGTGATCAGTCGACCGACTATAATCATTACACGAAACGGGCGATCCTTGGATCGGTCTATGCCGCCACGCTTCTCATCTTCGTCAATGATGAGAGCGAAGATTGGGCGGACACCCGCGCTTTTCTCGCCCGCCGGATTGATGGCGTGATGCGTTTTGAAACCGCAAAGGCCAAATGGACGCAAGGTGGCGTCCCCATGTTCAGCATGGCCCGGTTTTTGGGGCGGTTGCGCTATCCCGCCCGGTGATTTTCGCTGGCCATTTCCAGGCGTAAATGATAATCACTCGCAACTAATATAGATTTTCAGGATGTCGGGTGCAGCTGGACACATTGCCTTTGAATAGGATCGCGCGGATCGTGGATGTGGACTGGTCTCAGCTTGGCGAGGCTGAGGGTCATCGTTTGCGTTGCCTTGGCTTTGAACCGGGTGTCGAAGTTGAACCGCTGCACCGCGGGTGGTTTTTGACGCGGGATCCTCTGGCCGTGCGTGTTGGCCGGATGACGGTCGCGATTCGTTTGGCCCACGCCTCTGCCGTGACTGTCGCGCCGCTATGAGTGCGCTGCCGCTCGTCGCCCTTGTCGGCAATCCCAATGCCGGGAAAAGCGCGCTCTTCAATGCCTTGACGGGTGCGCGCCAAAAGACGGGCAATTATCCCGGCGTCACCGTGGAGCGCCATTCTGGGCGCTTTGCACTTGCAGATGGTCGCCCGGTGGAACTCGTCGATTTGCCGGGCACCTATAGCTTAACGCCGACTAGCCCGGATGAGGCGGTGACGCGCGATGTGGTGATGGGTCGCCAAGCCGGGGAGCGTCGCCCTGCTGCGATCATCATTGTGGTTGACGCGTGCAATCTGGATAATCATCTGCGCTTCGCGCTTGAACTGATCGGCCTTGGGTTGCCCTGTGTGGTGGCGCTCAACATGGTTGATTTGGCCGAGCGTGATGGCTTGACCCTGTCCGCAGAAAAATTGTCCGCAGAACTTGGCGTACCCGTCATCCCAACCATTGCTGTGCGCAAGCGCGGGCTGGATGATTTGCGGACAGCGTTGACGGACGCCCTCACAACCGCCCCGTCTGATACGGACCGGGCGGTGAACGCACCCGTTGCACCGGGCGATCTGCGGCGAGAAGCCTTGCGGATGGCACAGGCAGCAATCGTTGCTGAGCGGCCGACGCGGCGGACAACGCGGATGATCGATTCGGTCGTGCTGCATCCCATCGCCGGGCCAATCATCCTGTTCGCAACGCTCTTTGCCATGTTCCAGCTGGTCTATTCCGCTGCCGAAGCGCCCGTCGCGCTGATTGAGGCTGGGCTTGGCCAGATTCAGGATTGGGTCCTGCGGGCGATGCCCGATAACTTGCTGCGCTCTGCCATCATCGACGGCGTGATTGCGGGCGTGGGGGCGGTGATTGTCTTTTTGCCGCAAATACTTGTGCTCTTCGCGTTCATCCTCGTGCTCGAAATGTCGGGCTATATGGTGCGCGCCGCCTTCATCATGGATCGGCTGATGGCGGGCGTCGGCTTGTCGGGCCGGGCCTTCATTCCGCTCTTGTCCTCTTTCGCCTGCGCCGTGCCGGGCATTATGGCGACGCGCACAATTGAAGATCCGCGGGATCGCCTGACCACAATCCTCATCGCCCCGCTGATGACCTGTTCCGCACGTCTGCCCGTTTATGCTGTTATCATCGGCGCATTCATTCCCGACCAAAGAGTCGTTCCCGGCATTGGGCTTCAGGGGCTGGTGCTGTTCGGCCTTTATCTGGCCGGTATCGCCGGCGCGATGCTGGCGGCATTGCTCATTCGGCGGACGATGGTGCCGGGCCGCAGCCTTGGCTTCATGATGGAAATGCCACGCTATCAATTGCCCAGCCTTAAGGATGTGGCGCTGGGCCTTTGGCAACGCGCGGCGTCTTTTCTAAAGCGGGCGGGCACGATCATTGCGCTCACCACGCTTATCCTTTGGGCGTTGCTCAGCTTTCCGCAAGTCCCCAATGGCTCGGCCAAAAGCCAGATTGATCACTCCATTGCGGGGCGGATCGCCAGCGGGCTGGAAGTGGTTGTGGCGCCAATAGGGTTTAATCGGGATATGGCGCTCGCCTTAATCCCCGCAATGGCCGCGCGCGAAGTTGCGGTCGCGGCACTCGCCACTACCTATGCCGTTGATGCGAAGGATGAGGCAGCGGCTGAACAAGGATTGCGGGAACGTTTGCGCGCGGGCTGGACTTTGCCCATGGCGCTGGCCTTTCTGGCATGGTTTGTCTTTGCACCCCAATGTATTTCGACCATTGCCGTTGTTCGGCGGGAAACAAATGGATGGAAATGGCCTGTCATCATGGTCGGCTATCTGTTCGCGCTGGCATATGTGGCGGCAGGCGCTACATATTGGTTAGCAACAAGTTTAGGACTTTGAGGGGAAGCACATGGCGGGCAGCGTCAATAAGGTTATTCTGGTCGGCAATTTGGGGAAGGATCCCGAGGCGCGGTCGATGAACAGCGGCGGCGAGGTTGTGAGCTTTACGCTTGCGACGTCGGAAACATGGAATGACCGCGACGGCAATCGGCAGGAAAAGACCGAATGGCACAATGTCGTCATCTTCAATGAAAATTTGGGCCGGGTGGCCAAAAATTATCTGCGTAAAGGGCAGAAGGCCTATATTGAAGGCCAGCTCCAGACCCGCAAATGGACCGATCAGAACGGCAATGACCGCTACACGACCGAAATCGTGTTGCAGCGTTTCCGGGGCGAGCTTGTTCTCTTGTCTGGCCGTGAAGGCGGATCAGGCGGTAACATGGGCGGCGGCAATGGCGGCCAATTTGCAGGCGGCGGGTCAAGCGGTGCCTTGGCCGGTGGCGCATCGAGCGGCGGCGCGGCTCAGCCCAGCCCGTTCGACAGCGATTTGGACGACGACGTTCCCTTTTGATCCAACCCAGATGGGCTGACATAATGGACCGAGCTTAGGCTTGTGTTTTGAACGGCGTGAAATCCGTGCCCTCGTCAAACAGGTCCACGCCTTCATGCTGTTTGAGCTTGTTGACGACCAGATAGGTGACGGGTGTCAGCACGACTTCCCAGCTGACCTTGAGCAGCCAGTTGGTGACGAGCACTGTCATCACCTGGCTGGTGTCCCATACGCCCCAAAAAGCGAGCGGATAAAAAATCAGGCTATCGACACCTTGCCCGAAAATGGTGGAGCCAATGGTGCGGCTCCATAAATGCTTGCCCCGTGTCCAGATTTTCATGCGGGCAAGGACATAGCTGTTGACGAATTCGCCTGCCCAAAAAGCAACGATCGACGCAAAGACGATGCGTGGCACTTGCCCAAAGACGCTTTCATAAGCGGCCTGCCCGGTCCAGCCGGGGGCTGGCGGCAAGGACACGACGACCCAGCTCATAAAGGCCATGAACAGCAAGGCGGAAAAACCCACCCAGATGCAGCGCCGGGCGCGGGCATAGCCATAAACTTCGGTCAGGACATCGCCAATCACATAGCCCAGCGGGAAGAATAAAATCCCCGCCCCAAATTCCCAGCCTCCCAAAGACGAGACTTTCGCCGCGCCGATGACGTTGGACAGCAGCAAGATGGAGACAAAGGCTGCCATCACCACATCAAAGCTGCGGAACTGGTGGCGCGTGTCCGCCTTGACGGCGATCAGGGGGGATTTGGTCATGGCGCAACTTTACCCCGCTGACAGCATTTGGCAAATCGGGTCGGAAGATGGGGTCAGCCACCCTGCGGGCGACAGGCGAGGATGCCAATCCATCGGCCTTGCTCCAGCTGGCAATCGCGGCCAGCCCATGCCTCTAATTCCGGCGGGCGCGTTCGTGCTGCAGAGGCGCGGGCGCGATTGTAAATCCAGATGACGCCAGCCTCTGGATTTGCCTGAAGCAGATGATTGCCATCCTCACCGGGGCGCAGAGCAATGGCGCGAACAGCAACAGGCGATCCGTCCCGGTTCAGAAAGACCCCGCCCAGCTTGGCCAGAGAGCCGGGATCAAGAATGCGCGATGCCGGGTGATCCCATGAAAAGAGAAGTGCCGCGGGATGGGAGGGTGCGATAAAGGCGCTGGCCCGTGCAAATCCATAGGCCGTCTTTGCCTCAAGCTGCGCGCGCAGAGCCTGTGGCGTCACACATAGGGCAAAGAGGAGGGCCAGAGCCGCAAGACCCGGCCCAGATCGGGTCCACTGCGCCACGGCTAGCACAAGCCCCAGCAACAGTGCGGGAACCAAGGGCACCAGATAGCGATCCGCCAGCATCGGGCGCGCCGTGCCAAGGCCCAATTCCATCGCCAAAGCCACAACGCCCAACCCCGCGGTCAACCATAGGACCCGACTGGCCCGTATGTCGGTGGGTGTTGCCGCGCGCGCGCGCGACACGGCAATTGTCGTGCCCAAAATGACAAGGGCAATTGCCGCTGCTGTGCCCGACAGGCCGAGCGCAAATTGAATAAAGTCTCCGGCCAAAGCGGGCGTCATGGCCTCATACCAAGCGACATCGGGCCGGGCATAATCGGCAAGCCGGGGCGCATGAATGGCAAGCCAGCCAAAGGCAGGGATAAAGGCAAGGGCCGCCGGCCAGCAGCGCAGCGCCTGCCCGCGATGCACGGCCAGAAACGCAAGGCCCTGCACCCCTGCCAACAACAGTGCATGATAATGGGTGAGGCCCGAAAGACTCCCAAGCCCCGCCCAAAGCGTTGCCCGCTGCACATCGGGCCTGTGCATCAGGTGCATGAAGGCAAGGGCTTGCGCTGTGGACAGGAGCAGCAACAAACCATAGCCGCGCGCATCGGCCGCAAGATCAAATCCCGGCCCCCAGAGCAGGATTAAGGCCGCCCAACACAATGTTGCCGCCCGGCTCAATCCCGGTGCGCGCCAGATGAGCGGTAGCAGCGCTGCTGCTGTCACGAACAAGAGGCTGGGCAGACGCAGGGCAAAAGCGGACAGGCCGAATATCTTCGTCCAAAGCGCCATCAGCGCATAATAAAGCGGCGGATTGCAATCCAGCCAGACTTCACGCCAAAAAGCGCCCCAACTCGATTGGCTGGCGATCATCGCCGTCCAGCTTTCGTCAATCCATAAGGGCAGGCCATGGCTGGCCCATAGCCGCAGCGCCATCGTGGCGACGATCAACGCCGCCACCGCAATGCCGAAAAGGGACAGGCCAGTTTGCCGTGATGTTACCCAGATCATGCCCCGTCTCTGGCGGGAAAACCCTGCTCTGTCACCTTGTCGTCAGCAAAAGGTTCCGCTGCCGCACATTTCGCGCTATCTGCAGCCTATCGCGCGCCCGTAGCTCAGTTGGATAGAGCACGAGCCTTCTAAGCTTGGGGCCGCAGGTTCGAATCCTGCCGGGCGCGCCATTTGGAATGAAGATGGGAACACCAGGCCCATGAAGGAAGAGGGTGCTGCCATGCGACAGCACCCTCTTTTCAAACTTAGAACTTTAAGCTGGCCGAAATAGATATGGATCGACCAACATCATAGCTGTTCACATCGAGAATATTGGCCCCAGATTTCTGGAACTCCCGGTGCCGACGCCCGGTTAGATTTCTCGCTTCGAACTTGAGCTCAAGCTCCCGTCCAGAGACTTCAAAGCCCTCGCGCGCGACAAAATCTAGGCGGATGCCAGGGCGTTCATTCACATCGGGCTGGGGCGGAGAGCCGAACACACCACGGCTGATGACACGATCACTCGCATAGGTCAGCAGCAGCGTCTGCTGCGAGAGCTTGTCCCCATTTTCAAAGCCGACTTGCAAGTTGACGATATGGTCAGACTGACCGGTCAGCTTTGCACCGTCCTTGAAATAGTCCGACGCATTGGTTGAAAAGGCGCCAAAGACCTTGGTCTGATCAGCGGCACCGACTTGCAATTCAGACTTGGTGAAGGTGTAGTTGCCGACGAGAACCAGTTTGCGCGGTGCAAAAAAGCCAGTGTCCGCAATCTGGAAGTCCTTTTGAATATCAAATTCAGCACCGAACAACACCGCCTTCGGTGCGTTGGCGTAAGAGGTGGTGAAAGTTGAATTGATAAAGGCCTCAATTGGATTATCGATCCGCTTGTAAAAGCCTGCAGCTGAAACACGCTGTTGCGGTGCAAAATACCACTCAAGTCGCGCTTCGGCATTGTAGAGCTGGCTATCAATGAGGAGCGGATTGCCGCGATATTCACGGTTGCTATCCGGGTCATAATAAGGCTGGTTGATCAACTCACGAAATTGCGGACGGGCGATCGTCTTTGAGCCGCTCAGGCGCGCCTGAAGCCCTGTTTCAATCTCCCAAGTCAGCGTTGCTGCGGGCAGCCAATAGCTGCGCTTGAGCGCGGTTCCCGCCGTTGCCGCGCCGGGAATTGTGAAAACCTGCACAGGGTCAACTTGCTGGTTCGCCCATTCATAACGGACGCCTGCATCAATGCTCAAAGCATCCGATATCCGCCAGTTCGCCTTACCATAGCCGGCATAGTTGCGCAGTTGTGCAAGAAAGGCTGGGTTGCCTTCATCGCTTTCGATCAAGCCGATCTTAAAGCTGTTGATCACTGACGCCGACAGCAAATAGTCTGGCCGCAATACCGTCACGCCGCTCGGCAAACAGGATGAGGGGTCAAGCGGAGCGCCTTCACAGATTGAAGGCGCGAGGATTTGGAACTGGCGACGAGAGCTGGTGCGTTGAGTGTCAGAAATGGTGCCACCGATTGTCACCGATAGGTTCGGATCCAATTTGTAGGTCAGATCGCCACTCGCTGCCCAAAGGTCTTCGTTAAGGTCGGAAAAGGTCGCGCTCGCATCCCCGCCATTGCCGTTGTTCAGGCGGTTCACATAAAAGTCGCCCAAAGGATCGGAGGCCGCATTTGAACGCACATATTCAAAGAACATTTCAAATGGGGCTTTGCGCTTTGAGTTGGCATAGGACCCGCGAAGATCCAAGCTCAGCTCTGGCGTCACCTTAAACTCACCGACCAGCTGGGTATTGGTCAACTGCCGCTCATACCACGCTGTCGACTGACGCATGCGATCAACCGTCGTTTGGTTCTGGCGCCCTGTCGACAAACGCGCCTGTTTGACGGTGTCGTGAATGTAAAGGTTCGTCCACCGAATCTTATTGTCGCCAAATTCTAAACCAAGGCCGGCAAGCCCATTAAGAACAACGCGATTTTCGGTCGTCAAGCCGATAAAGTCTGACTCAACTGTCGACAAATCGACGCTGAGCGACCGCTGCTGGCGCGGCTGACGGTTCTGCCATTTATTGCTGTAACCAAGCGTTCCGATGATCCCGAGGGTCGTGTCCCCAATGTCCCAAGACTTAGCGCCAGAGAGCGAGGCTGAGCCATTGAGCGGGAGATTTCTCCAACGTTGTAGCGCGGAATTGCGCGATGTGACGAGTTGGCTGGCAATGGCTTGGCTATTAACCGTGCCGTCGCTCAAGCGTTTGCCGCTATCTAGAAAGGCCTGGAGGGCGGCGGGCTTATCCCGCGCGCCATTGTCATAACCGCTCCAGTCGGACTTGCTGCCAAAATAGGTATAGCCCACTTTGTCGGTGGTTTCGCTATCGCCCGATGTTCCAAACCCGAAGGAGAGGAAAGGCTCTTTGCTGATCGCTTTGGTGGTCAGGTTGATAACGCCGCCCCCAAATTCACCGGGATAGTTTGCAGAATAGCTTTTCTGCACCAACGATGAGGCAATCACGCTGCTGGGAAACAGATCGAGCGGAACGACGCGCTTAAGCGGTTCCGGGCTCGGCAAGGGGGATCCATTAAGCAGGGCAAGCGAATAGCGGTCGCCAAGACCGCGGACATAAACATACCCACTGCCAACCACGCTCAAGCCGGTCACGCGGCCCAACGCACCGGCAATATTGCCTTCCCCGGTCCGCGCAATTTCCGCAGAAGACAGAACGCTAATGACCTGTTGTGACGCCTTTTCAAGGTTGCGGTCGCGCCGGCCAGTGACAACAATCTCGCCGCCGGGAACCGATATGTCGACTTGCTCCTCCTCAGCCGCCACTGGCTCCTGCGCAGCCGGCTCAGCCTGAGCCGGCGCAGCCGGAACGGCATCGGCCTGGGTCGCGTCAGGCTGAGTTGGTTCAGCAACAGGTGTTTGCTCTTGCAGCACGTTTGCATAAGCCAAGGTTGGCGAAGACAGGGCTGTGGTCAAAAGCGCAGCGCCGACCAGCCGCGGTGAGATGGACATTTTATTTCCCCCCTAGGGTCAAAAGAGATACGGGGGCAGCCAGCAACTGACTGCCCCCGAGTTGGTTTTCAAAATCGTTCAGCCTCAGGTCGTTGGCAGCGAGGTGCAAGCCGTTGAGGTCGTGCCGAAATTGGCCGTCGCACTGTTACATGTCCAACCCGCGTACCACGTATCGGCACCGTTCTGGACCGCGGCGATATAGGTTGTCTTCGTGAAGTAAGAAGACAGGGTCGAGGCGTCAAAAGCCGTTACACCCGTCTCATTGCTGCCGTTGACAAACAATGTGGCGAGCGTCGGGGTGAAGGCGTCATTATTGTTGTTTGCGCCCGACCCAAAGAAGCCCGACACTTGCGCGGCAGTGAAGCTGCCCGAGCCGAGGAACTTGGCTGTATTGCACTGCAGCACAACCGACCGCGCCGTGAGCGTTGCAGGCGTGGATCCCGAGCCATTCATACGAATACACTCATTACTCGGAGCAAGAAACACACCGTTGGTCAGCGTTGTGTCAGAGTTTCCGCGGAACAGGGAGGCCGCTTGATTATTGGCTTCATTGTCCGCGCTCGTCTGCGGCTGAATAGCGAGGAAGTTGGACACATGGAGCTTGGTGCGTGGTGTGTCTGATTCGTTGCCATTGCTGTCAATTTCAAACAGGCCGTCGCCCTTGCCGCTGCGCGGCAATAGCAAGGCATATTGCACGTTCATCTCAGCGCCTGTGTCGACATCCAAGCTGTCATCGTCAGCGCCAGTTGCCACATAATATTTCATGTTCACAACGCCGCCAAAAAACTCGCCGCCGTCGTCAGAGCTGTTATGCGACTGAATATTGTTCAGAACCGTATTTGACCCGATCGACTGGGTGGTCAGGGCCTGAAGCTCACGGTTCGCGCCCAGAACAAAGCCTGAATAGCGGATCTGCACAAAGCTCATCCGGCCGCTGCTGTCAGCCGCATTATTGCCGCCGTACCGCGCAAGATCTGCGGCACCTTCGGTGTCGCGCTCACAGGTGTTGGCGGCGACCGTTCCAACGTTACAGTCGGTTGTGCGCGCGCGACCCAAAAGCACAACACCGCCCCACTGACCTTGGGATGTATCATCGACCTGACCCAGAACATTGTCACGGCTTGTGAAAATGATCGGCTGGGTGGCCGAGCCGACAGCAGAAATCTTGTTGCCGCGGTTGACGGCCAACCAGGACTGGCCTGTGTTGCCGAACAAGATAACGCCCGGCTCAATCGTAAGGGTAACGTTGGTGTCCGCCGTCAAAGCTGTCGTACAACCGATTGTGGTCGACGTGTGCGGCGCGCTGGAAGTTGGCGCAGCAAAGCCACCGTCGCAGCCCACATCAACGCGGCCGTTCATGGAATAAAGCACGCCTGGGAACTTTCTCAGGGTGGATGACGCCTTGATAGTGCGGGGAAGCTGGCACACGCGCCATGTGCCCGTCGGGCCGGAGATCGTGCCAGCGTCTGTCAGGCCTTGGCCATCGGCGATTGTCGGGCAACCGGCTGCTGCTGTGACCGTGCCGCCACCGCTTGAACTTCCACCACCGCTTGTGCCGCTTGTCGGGTAATTGATGGTGACGTTGCCACCCGAGCCAGGCGAAGCTATATCGCTTGGGCCGCAACCAGCGAGCGCGAGGGCGCTGCAGCCGGCAAGGGCGAAGCCTTGAAAATTCTTCACGATGTATCCCCTTAACAAAATCTTGCGGGCCAGATGATTCTGCCAACGCGCCGCTCCCTCTTAGGGGAGAAACATGACAGTTTTTTTTCACTTATTTGACAGGGTTTTGCAGACGATAATGTGGCTGTTGCGAACCCCCTCCGCCGTCGGGTGCGTTCTTGCCTAAGGCCCGCATTGAGCTGGACATATGCCAACATCAAACCCTAGTTTTCCTGCCAAATTCCGGTCCTTAGGGCGTGAGCCGATTCTCGGGGTAAGCGACCAAAGTCTTGAAACTGTCATGTAAATGACGCAATGCGACGGCCTCTAGCTTTTTGGAGCATCTTGATGAGTCGCGCGGGAAAATTGGCAGGAGTAATGGGTGCGTTTGGCGCGTCGCTCCTCCTGTCGTCTGCGGCCTTTGCCGATGTTCTCGAGATCTCCGGCGGCTCATCTATTTGGGTCGCACGGGGCGCAAGCGGATCACGCCCTAATGAAGTCGACAAAGGGCTTGCCAACCCAAGCCAAAACCCCGGTGAAACCATCGCGGCTCCGTCTGTTGGCCCTGCGCAATGGACGGCGCATATCGCTCGTCTCGCCGTTCGCTACGATCTGAGCCCCAGCCTGCTGGAGGCCCTGGTTTGGCAGGAAAGCCGTTGGAACCCGCGTGCCGTTTCTCCTGTCGGCGCAAAAGGCCTTGCCCAGTTGATGCCCGGCACAGCGCGGGACATGGGGGTGAACCCAGATGATCCCTTGGCCAATTTAGAAGGGGGTGCGCGTTACCTCCGGCTGATGCTCAACATGTTTGGCGGCGATTTGGAAAAAGCTCTGGCGGCCTATAATGCCGGGCCTGCCCGCGTGGCCAAGGCCAATGGCATCCCGCGGATTCGCGAAACCCAAAATTATGTCTCGGCCATCATGGGCCGCCTGTCCTTACCAGTCCGGAGATAAATGATGTTCATGCGCCGCCTTTTCCTGTCTTTCTGCCTGGCCCTGCTGCCCGCGCAGACCGCATTTGCGCAGACTGTGAACCCGCAAGGCTCTGGCCCGATCATTTCCGCGCTCAGCTGGATGCAAGGCACATTGCTGGGCAATGTTGCAACGGCCGTGGCGGTTATGGCGGTTGCGGCGGTTGGCTTTATGATGCTCACCGGGCGGATGAACTGGCGGTTCGGCGCCACGGTCATTCTGGGCTGCTTCATCTTATTTGGGGCGAGTGCGATCGTTTCCGGCATCCAAGCCGCGTCGGCTGGTTGAGGAGTGATTGTGGATCTTGTTCGCCACCCGGTTCATCGCGCCCTCACAAGGCCGCAGATGTTTGCCGGCGTCACTTATAGTTTCTTCATCATCAATGCAGCGGTCACCACCGAAGCCTTTTTGATCACCAAAAGTTTCCTCGCCCTGCCGATTGCACTGCTCATTCATGCGATCGGATATATTGCCTGTCTGCGGGAACCCCGCGTCTTTGATCTTTGGATCACGAAAGTGTCGCGGGCGCCGCGTGTTCGTAACTGGCAATTCTGGGGCTGTAACAGCTACGCGGCCTGAAGGAGCGCAGGCATCATGACGTTATTCTCTGGCAATAAAGGCCTAAGGTCGATGCTGAAGCGTGCAGAAGCGCTGGCAGGGGATCGGCTGCCCTATCGTGACCTATTGGATGACGACATCGTCCTGCTGGAAGATGGCGCATTGATGACGGCGCTGGTAGTCCCCGGGATCAGCTTTGAAACAGCCGATACAGTCGAGCTGAACGCACATGCGGCAACGCGCGAAGTGTTGCTCCGCAGTGTTCTGGATGCGCGCTTCGTGCTTTACCACCACATCATCCGCCGCCGTGTTAAAGTCGGGCTGGATGGGCAATATACGGATCCTCTAGCTCAATATACTGATGATCAATGGCAGGGTCGGCTGGCCAGCGGCAGTATGTTTGTCAACGACCAGTTCATCACATTGGTGCGTCGCCCCGCACGGGGCAAAGCTGGCTGGCCAGAGCGCATATCCCGCCTGATGCAGCGCAAAGGTGCGGAAGGCCCACAGGCGGATGCGGGAGATGTCCGCAGTTTGCGAGCGGCGGCAGGTTCTCTTGCCTCCGCCTTGGCCCCTTATGGCGCGCGGCTGCTTGGTGATTATCCGGGGCGCAGTGGCCCCTGTTCGGAACTGCTGGAGCTGCTGTCTGCGATTTATAATGGGGAGATGCGGCCCGTGCGCCGGCCTTTGGCAGACACGCGGATTGGCAACATGCTGCCCTATAAGCGGATCAGCTTTGGCCTCGACGCGCTGGAGCTTCGCGGTCCGGATGGGCCGAGCTTTGCCTCTATTTTGAGCCTGAAAGATTATCCCGACAGCACCTCGCCCGGCTTTACCGACGCCTTGATGCGCCTGCCTTATGAAATGGTTCTTTGCGAAACCTATGCGCCAAGCGACAGGCAGGTTGCCAGGGAGAGAATCGACCTTGCGGTCCGGCGCTTGCGCTCTGCCGATGAAGAGGCATTGGCCGAACGGCGCGAAATGCAATCTGCGCGCGATGCGCTTGGCGTGGGCGCCGTTGGGTTTGGGGATCACCATTTGTCGGTGCTCGTGCGCAGCGATCGATTGGCAGCGATCGATGAAGCAACGGCGGCCTGTTCCGCCGCCCTGGCCGATCTTGGCGCAATTGCGGTTCGTGAGGATGTGAATTTAGAGCCCTGTTTCTGGGGGCAATTCCCCGGCAATGAGGCCTTTCTTGTCCGGCGCGCGCTCATTTCCAGCGCCAATATGGCCTGTTTCGGGTCGCTGCATGGCTTTTCCATGGGGCAGGCCTCTGGCAATCATTGGGGAGAGGCTGTCTCGCTGTTGCAAACAACCAGCGCAACTCCCTTCTTCTTCAACTTCCACCATGGTGATCTCGGCAATTTCACGGTCATTGGCCCGTCTGGATCCGGCAAGACCGTGGTTATGAATTTTCTTGCGGCCCAAGCCCAAAAATTCAATCCGCGCACCATCTTGTTCGATAAGGATCGTGGGGCAGAAGTCTTCGTGCGCGGCATTGGCGGACGGTATAGCCGGATCTCCACCGGAGAGCCGAGCGGCTTTAACCCGCTCGCGCTGCCCGACACGCCTGTCAACCGCGCGTTTTTGCGGGATTGGCTGGGCGTTCTTCTGGCAGCCCAGGGGCCGGAAGAACATGCCATCATCGCATCGGCGGTCGATGCAGCCTATGTCAATGATCCGTCCCTTCGACGCCTCACCCATTTCCGTGAATTGCTCGCAGGCACGCGCCGTCCGCAGCCCGGAGACCTCGGCAGTCGGCTAGAGGCTTGGATTGAGGGCGGCGAATTTGGGTGGCTGTTCGATAATGCTGAAGACCGGATGGATCTGTCTTGCCCGACCCTAGGGTTCGATATGACGGCGCTGTTGGAAACACCACGCCTCCGCACACCGACCATGATGTATCTCTTCCACCGGATTGAGGAACGTCTGGACGGGCAGCCAACCATGATCTTGATTGATGAAGGCTGGAAAGCGCTGGATGATGAAGTGTTTGCCGCGCGCATCCGGGATTGGCTCAAGACATTGCGTAAACGCAACGCGCTTGTTGGGTTTGCGACACAATCTGCGCGCGATGCCCTTGATAGCCGGATTTCAACGGCGCTTGTCGAACAAACGGCGACGATGATCTTCATGCCCAATGCACGGGCAAGGGCAGAGGATTATTGCGAGGGCTTCGGGCTGACGCTGCATGAGTTGGAACTCATCCGCACGCTGCCCGCACACAGCCGCTGCTTCCTGATCCGCCAACCTGATGCCTCCGTCGTTGTGCGGCTTGATTTGTCGATGATGCCAGAGCTTTTGATGGTCCTGTCGGGTCGAGAGAGCATTGTTCGACGGCTAGATGCCATTCGCAGTGAAACTGGCGACGCCCCATCCGCATGGTTTGAGCGCCTGACCGGGGTCGCCTGGCCGGAAGGCGATACGCAGCATTACGCTCAAGAGGCCGCCGAGTGAGCGGCCAGTGCGCGCCTTTGGTTGAGAATGCGTCGGATGGCGTGTTGGCGGCGTTGCGCGCGGTCGACTGTTTGTCGAATGAGATGACAGCAACCGCCTTTGGCCGATTATTTGGGGGTCAGGGCGCTTTGCTGCCCGCGCTCACCATTTTGCTCACGCTCTATATTGCCTTTTTTGCCATCTCCCTGCTCACGGGGCGCAGCCGGATTGGCATATCTGCCCTGACGCCCCGCTTCATCACGCTTGGTCTGGTTCTGACTTTTGCAACAAGCTGGGTTGCCTATCAAAATGTTGTTTGGGCGATTGCGCTTGGTGCGCCAGACCAAATTGCAGCGATCATCTCTGGGACGCAGGGGTCTGCGACGGAAATCTTCGCTTCCAGAATAGATTTGGTGTTCCAACTGGTCACCCAAGCAGCAGATGCCACAAGCGCCGGGCCAGAAGGTGCCGCAAGTGCCGCTGCCTCGGGCAGTTTTACGCCGGGAAATCTGATGTGGCTCGGGGCCTTGCTGTTGATGCTGGGGACCATTGGCGTTTTGGTGACTGCAAGGATTGCCTTGGCCATCCTTTTGGCCGTTGGGCCCGTTTTTGTCGTTTTGGCTTTGTTCGGACCGACCAAGGGTCTGTGTGCCGGGTGGCTGCGCGGGGTGGTTATCATGGCCGTCACGCCACTGTTTGTCGTCGTCGGCGGAGGGCTGATGCTGGAGCTGCTGATCCCGGTTCTGCGAACGCTCGTGGATGCCGAAGGGATAAATGGCCGTGCCGCCCTCGCTCTCTTTATGATTGCGTCTATTCACATGGCGTTGATGATTCTGGTGATCAAAGTGACGGCGGCTATGGTTGCCGCTTGGAACGCCTTTGGCCTTGCAGCTCCACAGGCTGGCGAAGGGTCGAGTGCTACACGCTCACTGCCCTTCAACGATGCAGCCCCCCTTATGTCGTCAGCAGCTACTGGCTCTATGGGCTATAGCAGTCGGCGGATTGCGACCGTCGGGGGGCTGGAGCCAGCTGCCGCGTCCGCCGGAGCGCCGCTGGCGGGGGCCGCCAGTGCGCCTCAGCGGATGATCGTCCAAGCCACAGTTGAAAGTGCATCGCAGCCCAGAGGTGGCCCAGCTGCGCGGGCACGGGGAATTGGGAGCCAGTTCCGCAAGCCCGGCGCAGCCAGAAAAGAGAGATGACCAAAATGACCCGTTCTTTCGCGCTTGGCGGCCTAGCGCTCTTGATGGTGGCTGCAGCCCCCGTCATGGCGCGTGACGCCCGGCTTGTCAGTCGTATGTTTGCCAAGGACGATATCGTCCGTGTTGATGCGCAGCTTGGCGTGCAGGCCGTTATTGCCTTTGGCGAGGATGAGCAGATTGAAAATGTGGCCATTGGCGATTCCACCAATTGGCAGATCACACCCAATAAACGGGCCAACCTCTTATTCGTCAAACCGCTGATCGCCCGCGGCCGGACGAATTTGACGGTGGTGACTGATCGGCACACCTATTTTCTCGACCTTGTTGCCAACCCTGCCCTCGCGCCTGTTTATCAGTTGCGCTTCACCTATCCCGATGCGCCAAAGAAACCAGCCGCGTCCTCTGCGCCCCTGTTAACGCCCGAGGAAAGCGAACTTGCCAGTGGAACCCCCTTGGCACGACCCGTTGACCCGGCAGATTTGAACTATGCTTGGAGGAAATCAGGGGCACCCAGCCTGCTTCCGTCAAAAGTCTATGACGATGGAAAATTTGTCTATCTTGCCTGGCCTGCATCTGCCGAAATGCCGGCAATCTTGGTGCGGGATGTCAAAGGTGCAGAGGGGCCCGTCAATTATGCCGTGCGCGATGGCCTTATTGTGGTTGATGGTGTTCCTGCGGCGTTGATTCTGCGGTCTGGGCGCAATGTCGCCAGCCTTGAATATCAGGGCGTGCCCAAGGCGATTGAGAGCGCAGCCCCGGCTGCCAATAAGGTCGGAGACTAAGCGATGCGTCCAAACCGCCAGATCACAGAACAGGCATCTGACCTAGAAGATCCCAGAGACACAAGCGTGTTGGAGTCAGAAGCACTGGCCACCCGGTCAACTTTGCCGCTTGTCACCCAGCGCCGTCCTGGCCGCGACGGTCTGGCGCTTTTCGCGGGTATCGCCTTTGTCGGCATTCTTGGCGCCACCACGCTGATTGGACTGAACGCCTCCAGAAATCCGCAGACCCCACCAAATGCTGCTCAGATGGCTGCGCCCACCCCGGTATCGGCAGCGGATGTGCCGCCTCCGGTCCCCGCCGCTGCCATCACACCGCTTCCCGGCCAAGGGGAACAACCCCCTATTCCAGCGGCCGTAAATGCAGCCGCACCGGCCCAACCCGCAGCCGTGGCAACCAACCCCTATGCGTCACCAGCCGTTGTTTTTGATGCAAGTGCTCTGCCCGCAGTGGCGCCTGCAGCCCCGGCGGCGGCAATGGGGGGCGCTGGCAATACAAGCGAGGATTTTGCGGCGCGCGTCGGCGGCGTTGGTGGCGGCACGGCGGTTGCGACCCCCGGCATGAACCCAAAGACGACGGTAACCCAAGGCACCTTGATCCCGGCCGTTTTGGAAACGGCGATTGATACCGATGTGCCGGGCTTTGTCCGCGCGATTGTGTCTGCCGATGTCCGGTCCTTTGATGGCACTCGGATTCTCATCCCCCGCTCGTCTCGGCTGATCGGCCAATATCGCAGCGGCCTTCAAGCCGGGCAGAAGCGGGCTTATGTCATTTGGACACGTCTGATCCGCCCCGATGGGGCCTCTGTCAACATTGCCTCCCCTGCTGTCGGTTTTTCGGGCGAGACGGGTCTTGCCGGTAAGGTAAACACGCGGTTCTTCGAACGCTTTGGCTCGGCCATGCTCTTGTCTGTCGTCGGGGGCTTGTCCGCCATTGGCGGCAATGCAGGTGTTGTGATTGCAAGTGGCGGGCAATCTGCAGCGGCGGCGGCCGTCGGCCAGACAGCCCAAATTTCACCCACCGTGCGGGTGCGCCAAGGCGAGCCTATTCGTGTCTTTACGGCGCGCGATCTCGATTTTTCAAAGGTCTCGCCAGAGTGACGGGTCCGGTCGCATTGGTAACAGCGGACATGGGGAAGGGCTCCGGTTTAGCCGATGCGAAAAGCGTCTATCTGGAGGCTTATCTTGCCCCCTTTAAGGACTGGCTTGACCGCGAGAGCGTAACTGAAATTCTGGTCAATCGTCCCGGGGAAATCTGGATCGAGGATGCCACTCAATCGACCATGCAACGTATTGCGCATCCGGGCGTTGATGATCAGCTGTTGCAGCGTTTGGCCGAACAGGTTGCGCGCGTCAGCCATCAGGGCATTAACCGGGAACATCCGCTCTTGGCCGCCACGCTTCCAGATGGTGCGCGTATTCAGCTCTGCGGTCCGCCCGCCACACGGGGTCATTGGGCTTTGGCGATCCGACGCCATCGGCTCGTCAATCTTCGGCTCGATGATTATGATCGTGGGCCCATTGCTAAGGCCGCGCCCAAGCCCCAACCCGATCCCATTAACGCACCTATCGATTTTTTGCGCGATGCGGTTCAGCGGCGTTGCACGATTTTGGTGTCGGGCGGGACATCCAGTGGGAAGACAACTTTTCTCAACGCCATGCTGCGGGAAATTCCTGCCGAAGACCGGGTTGTCTTGGTTGAGGACACAGCCGAGCTGCGCTTGCCCAACGCCAATGGCGTTGGCTTGATTGCGGTAAAAGGGGAATTGGGCGAGGCAAAAGTCTCCGCGGATGATTTGTTGCAGGCCGCACTTCGGCTTCGTCCGGATCGTATTGTTCTGGGCGAGCTGCGGGGCCGGGAGACGGTCAGCTTTCTGCGCGCGATTAATACCGGCCATCCGGGGTCGTTTTCGACTGTGCACGCCAATTCCCCCAAGGGTGCGCTGGAACAAATAGTGCTGATGGCAATGCAGACGGGCATTGGTATGGGACGGCGCGAAACCATCGATTATGCCGCCTCTGTGATTGACATCATCGTCCAGTTGGACCGCGTGGATGGCAAAAGGGGCATTGCGGAAATCGCGCTCACTTCAGAACTTTTAGGGTAGTTCAACCGCTTCACCTTGGCCAAGAGGACGCTATCGCCGCCCCTTCGCCGACGCCCTCGCCATTCTCGGCCATAAATCGGACCGCAGCCATTTGACCATTGGCGGTGTTGGGAAATGGGATTGGCACCTGCATGACGGTGCGACATCGACGCCTTTATGAGTATCGCCCCTATATCTCGCGCGACATTCGGGCCTTTATCAAGAGCCGATAGAGGATACAGCCCGCCCCGCTGCGACTATGCGGCTGAAGCCGCTAAGTCTTGCTCCCCTCCCGCAAGCGGGAGGGGTTGGGGGTGGGCAATAAGATGCTTATCAGCGCGGCAGTTCGCTCGCCCCCATGAGGTGCAGGTCAACCGCGCGGGCGCATTGGCGGCCCTCGCGGATCGCCCAGACCACAAGGCTCTGCCCGCGCCGCATATCGCCGCAGGTGAACACATGGTCGCGGCTGGTGGCATAGCCATTGGTATCGGCTAGCACATTGCCGCGGCCATCCAGCTGGACTTCGGCCTGCTCGACCAGCCCAGCCTTTGCCGGGCCGACAAAGCCCATGGCCAGCAGGATCAGATCTGCCTTCAGCGTAAATTCGCTGCCGGGGACTTCGACCATCTTGCCGTCGACCCACTCAATGCGATTGCATTCCAGCCCTTCGACCACACCATTTGATCCGACAACCCGCTTGGTCAGAACGGCCCAATCCCGATCACAGCCTTCTTCATGGCTGGACGAGGTGCGCAGCTTCATTGGCCAATCGGGCCAGTTGAGCGTCTTATTTTCCTTTTCAGGAGGCTTGGGCATAATCTCAATCTGGGTCACCGAAGCCGCGCCCTGACGGTTGGACGTGCCAACACAGTCAGATCCCGTATCGCCGCCACCAATGACAATGACATGCTTGCCCGTCGCGCTCAGCGTGCCGCGCGGGGCTGCACGCAATTCATCATCGCCTGCATTGCGCTTATTCTGCTGGGTCAGAAATTCCATGGCCGGGCGAACGCCCGACATTTCCGCACCCGGAATATCCAGACGACGCGCCTCTTCCGAACCGCCGGCCATGACAACGGCATCATAATTTTCTTCGAGACTTTCGAACGACACCTGAACGCCGACTTCCATCGAGGTCCGGAACTGAACGCCTTCCGCTTCCATTTGGAGAAGGCGGCGGTTGATCAGCTGCTTTTCCATCTTAAAGTCAGGAATGCCGTAGCGGAGCAAGCCGCCCACCCGATCATTCTTCTCAAAGACTGTGACGCTATGGCCCGCGCGCGCCAGTTGTTGTGCGCAGGCAAGACCTGCGGGGCCAGAGCCGATGACGGCGACAGATTTACCCGTTTTGCGCGAAGGGACCAGCGGCGTGACCCAGCCTTCAGCCCATCCGCGATCGATAATCTGGCATTCGATCGATTTGATCGTGACGGGCGCGTCATCAATGTTGAGCGTGCAACTGGCTTCGCATGGCGCGGGGCAAATCCGGCCCGTAAATTCCGGGAAGTTGTTGGTGGAATGCAGCACTTCCAGCGCATTGCGCCAGTCATTCTCATAGACCAGATGGTTCCAGTCCGGGATGATGTTGTTCACCGGGCAGCCATTATGGCAATAGGGAATGCCGCAATTCATGCAGCGCGCCGCCTGCCCGCGGATCTTCTCTTCCGACATGGGAATGACGAACTCACGATAATGCGTCAGCCGTTCCTTAGGGTCGGCATAAGCCCGGTCAGAGCGGTCAATTTCGAGGAAGCCTGTGGTCTTGCCCACGGTCAGTCTCCAATAAAAAATTATTCAGCAGCGACGTTTGCAGAGGCAAGGCGTTCCGCCTCAATCTGCTGAAGGGCACGCCGATAATCCTTCGGCATGACTTTCACGAAGCGCTTGAGCGTCGTGTCCCAATCATCGAGCAGCGCGCGCGCGCGCTTGCTGCCGGTGAAGAGGTGATGCCGCTCGAGAAGGACGCGCAAGCGGTCCTGCGAATGGTAGAGCATATCGCCCATGCCAAAGTCATGCGCGTTGACGGCGCGTTGCTGTGGCGTGCCGGTTGAGTTGTCGGCCTCTGGGCCATCGGCCGATATGGCCTCCACATCGACCATCGCCAGGTTGCAACGTTCGCGGAAGCGGCCGTCCTCATCATAGACATAAGAGACACCACCCGACATGCCGGCGGCAAAATTGCGCCCGGTCTTGCCCAGCACGACGACGACACCGCCCGTCATATATTCGCAGCCATGATCGCCTGTGCCTTCGACCACGCAAAGCGCGCCAGAATTGCGGACGGCAAAACGTTCGCCTGCCACGCCGTTGAAATAGGCTTCCCCTGCAATCGCGCCATAGAGCACCGTATTGCCGACGATGATATTCTCGGTCGGCTCGCGCGTTACATGGGCAGGTTGGCGCACGATGATGCGCCCGCCCGACAGGCCCTTGCCGACATAGTCATTGGCATCGCCTGTGAGTTCAAGCGTCACGCCATGCGCCAAGAAGGCCCCAAAGCTTTGTCCCGCAAC